>NZ_NTVM01000059.1:0-4607 GCF_002558005.1 Bacillus sp. AFS012607 | reverse complement strand
AAAAACTTTGCAACAGAACCAGGCGTTTCAACATTTGAATGATAAGGAAACTCCTATTTTACACTAAGATCAAGGTTGGCATTATCAAATGTGACAATATCATCAGTCGCTTAAAAAACATAACGTTATCCAAAGTATGTCCCGTAAGGGAAATTGCTTAGATAATGCAGTCATGGAAAATTTCTTTGGCTTATTAAAGTCTGAATTACTTTATCTTAAAGAGTTTGAAAGTATGGAACAATTTAAGCAAGAACTAGAAACTTATATTCATTACTACAATCACAAAAGAATTAGAACAAAACTAAAAGGATTGTCCCCTGTGCAATACAGAGTTCAATCCTTAGTAGCTGCTTAATATATTTGTCTAATTTTTTGGGTTCAGTTCAATAATTCAAGCGGTCTTTTCATTAGTTTGCTTTATAAAATTGTTGGATGGCTTCGTCGATGTAAACCCAGCCTTTCCAACCTAAGTGCATATGATCTTTTAAGAAGTATTTATCGTATTCATGATTTGAGAAGTCGGCAATTGGATAACCAGCTTTTTCAATTTGCTCATGAACTTTCTTATAGTATGCTTCGCGGCGTTCTTTCGGGAAGCCAGCGTAGTCGTACCAAGGACCTTTTACAGGAACAGAAATGAAGAGTGGTTTTGCACCAGATTGTTTTAATAAATCAAGTACAATTTGTAAATCTTCATATTCTGGCGATTGGTCATAAGCATCATTTTTTAAGTAACCTTCACGTTGTTTTAATTTTTTCTTAATTTTGCTATTGAAATAATCATCTTCAATACCGTATTCGTTAGATCCAGATTCCACTGCACCTGTTTGATCCGCATGTTTACGAGCCTCTTCCCAGTTCATTTGTTTTAATGAAGGGTCAAGCTTTTCTTTGTGCGGTTTAATATTAAACATGGCTGTAAATAAATCTTTACGATCTAAAATGTTACGGTAAATATAAGCGAAAGGTTTAGCAGCAAGTGCTTTTACTTTATACTTCGTATCATCATAAGCGATACCTTCAAGTGAAATTTTTAATAAAGTTTCTTTTTTTACAATCTCAAAGTTTAATAAACGCTTTGCAATTTGTTTTTTCATTTCAGGTTTTAAATCATTGTTGAAAATGAAGTGGTAACCTTGTTGTTTTGAAAAGTTTGGTGCAAAGTGCGTTTCATCAATACCTTGTGGTACAAACCATTGCGGAGAAAGAACAAATACCATTTTCTTATCTTTCAATTGATCCATTGTAGATGCGAAGTTTAACACATGTACAAGGTCTTGTGTTCCGCCGCGTCCAAGAAGGAATGGTGTGAACCCTTCAGGCTTTACTTTAAAATAATTAGATGGATGGAAAGCATCCATACGTGCGAATTCCGATGAACCGTACATCGGAAGATATTTTGGATTTGCTAACATCTTTTGCTGTAAAATCATACTTTGAATTTTTTCTTCTTTTAAAGAAGTAGCAGCTTGTTCTACTTTTTCATCACTTAAAAGTGGAAGTAGGAAGCGCGTTGGAATAAGTAAGAATACAGCAAAAAGGGCCAATGCTAAAAGCATCGGACCAAATTTTGCTTTGTTCATCGGATTTCTTCCAACTTTTTAATAACCATGTTTGGTGTAGCCCACTCGTCACGGTCAAAATCAGAAATAGAAACTTCAATATCTAAACGCTCTTGGAATTCAACTAATAAAGATACTACAGCGAAAGAATCAAGGATACCTTCTTCAAATAATTGAACATCTAAGTTTTCTTTCACAATATCGTTTTCACATACTTCTTCTAAAATATCTAATACTTGCTCTTTGAATTCTGCCATTTTTAAAATCTCCTTTATATCCGAAATATATTATATGTGCAACTTCTTAATGGAATAAGAAGGGTGCATTAAAAGTATCTGTTAAGGTGTCCAGAGAAGATTAGGAAACCGAAACATACAACGTGGAACGTAATTACAATCGCAAGGATGCGTGTAAATTTAGTGTTTGGCCAAAACTTATGCTTCTTGTTTTTTCGTTCGAAAATATCGAATAAAATAAACAGTGCGGCATGATATAGACCATAAATAATATACTGCGCAACAGCGCTTCCTTGGATATGCCAAATTCCCATAATGAAAAAGTTTAAAAATGCACCGATATATGAAATTGTGTAACGGTTCTTAATTAACTTTTTCTTCGTTGCAAAAAAGACGAAACGCATGTAAATAAAATCACGGAACCAGAATGATAAACTCATGTGCCAGCGGTTCCAGAAGTCTTTAATATTACGACTAAGGAATGGCTTATTAAAGTTTTCTGGCGTTTTAATTCCCATCATATAACTTACACCAATTACAAAAGAGCTATAACCAGCAAAATCAAAGAATAGATATAAGCTATAGCTATACATGTAAATCATATTTGAAAAGATTGTATCGTGTTGAGCGAATGCTGGATCCATACAATATTGCTTTATTAAGTAAGCAATAATAAATTTATACAAGAAACCTTGGAAAATACGATTTAGTCCTGTATATAGTAAATTTTGATATTCTTCAGCGCTAGGTGGCTTTTGAATATCTTTTTGGAATCTTCTGTAACGATCGATAGGTCCTGTTGAAATTGCAGGGAAGAATAAAACGAATTCCCAGAAGTTAAAGAAAGAAAGCTCTTTAATTAAACCATCACGAACTTCAAATACCATTTGAACTGCTCTGAATGTTACGTAAGATATACCTAGAAAAACAACAAGTTTTAACTCAGGTAATAACGATGCAAATGGTGCGATTTTTGCCAAAATAAGAGGCAAAATCGATAAAATAACAGCTATGCAAAATGTGAATGTACTATTATTTTGTTTTCTTAAAATTAAATAGCCTTTAATAAGGGCATATTGCCAAATAATAAATGCAGCTAACATCATTGCTTGCTTTGGTTTATCTGAGAAGATAATAGCAAGCATGACTAATGTTAAAACGGCATTATATTTACGCAACATTTTACCTTTTAATCCAGCTATGATAGTAGGTATTAATAAAATGCCCACTATAGCGAAAAAATAAAATGATCCATATGCGGTCATGCTGTAACCTCACTCAATAATTTTTTGCGATCTACCTTTCCATTTGGTGTCATTGGAATAGAAGATTGATACATGAATTTACGTGGAATCATGTAGTTTGGTAATCGCTCATTGAGTTCTTTTTTGATTGCAGATGTTAATTTGAATTCTTTTTCAAACGAATGCTCTCCAGGAACAACAACCGCTAATAAATAATCGTATTTCTCACCTTTTTTAATTGGAACGATAACTGCTCCCTCAACGTAAGAACACGCACGAAGGTGATGCTCAATTTCTTCTAATTCCATTCGATAACCATGCAGCTTAATTTGGAAATCAAGACGACCATTATAGAATAGAAGACCATTTTCTACATAGCCAGCATCGCCTGTTTTATAGGCACGCTCACCGTCAATCATAGTAAATGCTTTTTCTGTTAATTCAGGGCTTCCTAAGTATCCAACGCTTACGCTTGGACCGACAATTACGATTTCACCTTTTTCACCATCAGGTGCAATCGTGCCATCTTCTTTCATAATAAGAAGGCGACAGTCTGATTTACAATAGCCAACTGGAAGTGATTTGTATTGATCAAGTACTTCTTCTGTAACGTGAATACCTGTTACAGCGACAGTAGCTTCTGTTGGACCGTACGTATTCATAATTGTTGCATTTGGGAAACGCTCAATTAATTTTCTAGCTACTTCATTTGGTAATACTTCACCACAGAATAAGAATGTTTTCATGTTCGGTAGCATACTCTCAGAGAAGGATGCTTCCATTAAACACATTTCAGCGAAAGAAGGTGTGGAAGTCCATACTTGTATATCCGATTGCTCTAAAGAAGCAAACAAGTCTTTTGGACGCGCAATCATATCTTTATCGATTGCCCAAAGTGTACCACCTGTTACTAATGATGGATAAATATCCATGACAGATAAATCGAATGAGAAAGGTGCTTGGTTTAAGAATACTTGCCCTGTTTGTAAGTTAAAATCTTCTACAGCCCATTTTGTAAAGCTAACAAGGCAGTTATAAGTAATCTGAACCCCTTTCGGATTACCTGTGCTTCCTGATGTGTAAATAATGTAGAAGTTCTCATCACCTTTTACCGCATGTTCAGGATTTGGAGTGTTCCCTTTATGAGTAAAGAAAATATCTTTTAAGTTGTCTTCACTTACGATGCGAACTGGTAAATCAGTTACAGTTACTGCTGCTGCCGATAAAAGTAATTTCGCACCAGAATTTTCAGCGATACGTTGTACACGATCAGCTGGGATAGATAAATCTACAGGAATATAAGCATGTCCAGCTTTTACACATCCTAAAAAGTTAATAATCATTTCAGGTTGCATATGGCCATACACCATAATTGGTGAACGATCATCTGGATACGCAGAAGAAATCCAATGTGCTAACGCATCAGAATCTTCCTTTAATTGTTTGTACGTAATTTTCGCATCTCGCCAAACAAAAGCAGTTTGATCAGGCGTTTCAATAGCCCACTTTTCAATTAGTTCTAATAACTTCATAACGTTCCCACCCTAGAATTCATTGTAAATAAA
>NZ_NTVM01000058.1:0-1653 GCF_002558005.1 Bacillus sp. AFS012607 | reverse complement strand
ATTAGGGATTGACTCCTCTGCCATTGGAATAAACGATAATTTTTTTGAGTTAGGTGGACACTCTCTCCTAGCAACTAAAATAACTTCACGTTTAGGTGTTGATTTTTCAATTCTAGTACAAATACGTGATATATTTGAATACCCTACCATTAAACATTTCTCAAAACGTTTAACATTTTTATTGGGAAAAACGGGGGAGATCGATGCTTTTACACCATTACAATCAGTTAAACGTGAACAATACGAACCATTATCTTTCGCTCAACAGCGTTTATGGATAATGGATAAAATTGTAACAAATAGTGCGCTTTACAATGTCCCAATTGCATGGCGTTTAAAAGGAAAATGGAACATTGAGATGTTAAAAAAAGGATATAATGCAATAATACATCGCCATGAAATTCTACGGACAGTATTTCATGAAGTTGACGGAAAACCAGTGCAAATTGTTCAACAAGATATAACAGTTCCCTTATCAGTAATTGATTTGCGTTATCTTTCTCCTGAAGATAAAACATCTAAAATAGAAAATATATCAAAAATAGAAGCTAAAAAGCCATTTGATTTAAGCCAAGGACCTTTATTACGTACTCATTTAATAGTAATGGACAATAAAGAGTTAGTACTTCTTTGCACCATCCATCATATTATTTTTGATCGCTGGTCATTAGATACCTTTATCAATGAATGGATGAGTTTTTATCAGGCATTTTTAGAAAACGAAACTGAAAAGCTTCCCCCTTTACCTGTTCAGTATATTGATTTTACAAAATGGCAAAAAAGTTGGTTAACAGAAGAAATTATACAAAAACAAATAGCATATTGGGGGAAAGAATTACGCGGTTTACTTCCTATATTGGAACTCCCATTGGATTATCCTCGTCCAATAATACAAAGCTATAATGGAGATACGTATCAAATTGTCATACCCAATAAATTGTTAGAAAAAATAAAAGTATTCAATTCTAAGGAAGGCGTTACATTATTCGCCACATTATTAGCAAGTTATCAAGGGTTTCTTTCTCGTTATACCAATCAAAAAGATATTTTAGTAGGCAGCCCGATTGCAAATAGGAATTATCCAGGAGTTGAAGATCTTATTGGATTCTTTGCAAATACTGTAGTCTATCGTGCAGATTGCTCAAATAATATAACATTTAAAGAATTGGTCCAACAAATAAAGAAAAAAATGTTAGATGCACAAGAAAACCAGGACGTTCCTTTTGAAAAAGTTATAGAAGCTATACAACCAGAACGTGATATGAGTTATTCTCCATTATTTCAGACAATGTTTGTTTTTCACAATCAATTAAAAGAGTTACCAAAATTATTAGATCATAGCGTAGAAAAAATCCCTAGACATATGAATGGTGCAAAGTTTGATATAACTATAGCTACGGAAGAGATACCAACAGGATTACAAGTGGATTTTGAATATAATACAGACTTATTTAAGGTTTCTACAATAAAAAGAATGGCTCAATCTTTTGAAATTTGGCTAGATGAAATTTTACAATTTCCGGAGGAACCTATTGAGAATCTAAGAATACTCACTAAGAACGAAGAAAAGCAATTATTACATGAATGGACTAACATAGAGGGCAATTATCAAAAAGATGTAGTGATTCAAGAGTTATTTGAACAGCAAGTAAT
>NZ_NTVM01000057.1:0-2117 GCF_002558005.1 Bacillus sp. AFS012607 | reverse complement strand
TTTTTGTGTTTATTTTTATTGTTTGAAATATAAAGGTAAGAATTACCTTTTGTGAAAATATAATCGAGATGTAAAAAGAATATTTGTAATCTTACATAACCTTTTGTGTTTTTAAAGGATTTTACATAAGAAAAAATCTATAATTAAGGTAGTTAACATATATTTTTGATGGGTGTGGGGGATTATGAAAGAAATATGCATGTTATTAGTGGCTGTTATATTATGGGGGATAGCTATTGCACCAACAAAATGGGTGTTAGAATCTATTCAGCCGTTTACTTTGTTGTTTATTCGTCTTTTCTTTGCAGGTGGAATTTGTATGCTATTTTCATTTAAGCAACTACAAAAATCAGTTGTACATAAAAAAGTTCCATGGCAAAGAATGAGTTTGTTAGCCTTTACCGGTGTAGCTGGGTATTTTATGTTCACATCGTATGGTATTTCTTTAACAAGTGGATTACATGTTAGTATCATAGATGCTGCATTACCATTAGTTACAATTCTTTTTTCAGCATTCTTCTTGAAAGAGAAAATTCGATTGAATTATTGGATAGGGATTATATTGGGTGCTATAGGAGTACTCTTTATTACGATTCCATCTAAAAGTGCTGATCAAGAAGTGTCTTTAATAGGAGATATACTGATATTATTAAGTACTTTTCTATTTGCTTTCTACACGGTTTTGCTAAAACGACCAAAACAAGAACAGTATTTATCAAACGAGGTTTTTACAACATTAACTTTAATTATCGGAGCTGTTATTCTATTACCGTTTGCACTGGTAGAAATTCTTTATTACGGTTTACCAAAGATTGAAACTTGGAAAACGGGACTTAGTGTAATATACCTTGTTATTGGAGCAACAATTTTAGCATATTGGTTTTGGAATAAAGCGCTAGAGAGAGTTTCAGCATCAGTAAGCGGATTATATTTAAATGCATTACCATTAATAAGTATCGCTACTTCAATTATTCTATTAAATGAGTCTCTGACATGGAGGGTAATAATGGGAGCGAGTTTAGTTTTAATCGGAGTAGGATGGGCGGATAAGCAAAAGTTATGTAATCTATTAAAAGGTAATAAGGTGGAGAATAGAGACTGTTAAACAGTATGATTTATATAATTGAAATGTTAAAAAGATACCTTATATATGAGGTATCTTTTTTATTTAGCAAAGATAATAGACTAAAATTAGTATGGATATTCTTTGCTGTATTTATATGTGTCGAAATCATTTTGAAATATTGTTTGAACAAGTTGTATACATTCAGTATCATAAAAGCTTTCAAAAGTTGGATGACGGGGAAATAAAGGATCAGTAATATCAGCTTCGCTAAAATCCCCTTTATAAATCATGGCGGAAGTTTGATGATGCCATGATGTTGAGAACTCATTTATTGGTGCGGTTTTTAATTCGAAACGCTTTTCTAATTCTTTCATTTCCTGATCGAAGTTTTCTAAGTATATATAATTGGTCACATATTCTTCTTCACCAGCTATATATTGTTGTGTGAAATGTGGGTTAATATCACTTGCGTGAGCCCCTTTCATAAATAGATAGTATAAAAATTGTTTGAATGAGATCCCTTTGGGGGAATTTTCATCTTGATATAAAAACTTTCGGATGGGTTTCCATTCCGGATTTTCCATATAAGGAGGTCCAATTAAGGACACGAAAGAACTGACTGCTCTCCTATAAGGGTTACGAACAAGTTTAAACGTTTCTTTTTGTTTTTCTCGTAACGCTACACCTAGTCGTACACTATAGGCAGGTGTACTTTTGTATATATCGTATTCAAAATTATGAATGAAAGGACTATAACTTAGAGCTGTTTGCAATAAATCAATCTGGTAAAAGAACCAATTGGCAAGAGAAGTGCAACCGCTTTTTTGACTCCAAAATAGAATGATGGGAAACTTCCTATGATAGTGTGGGCTTCTTGAATGGGCGCTTATGGTGTTTAATAAATAAGGATTGAACAAGTTCTACACTCCTTTCACTTGTTTTACTGATATGTATGAGGAATAAAGAGGTGGTATGAGAGTCTTTTTCATCTTTTTTTAAAAAATGAAAGATTAATATTGACTATTAGTATATAGAGGTGTAATATAGAACA
>NZ_NTVM01000056.1:0-5417 GCF_002558005.1 Bacillus sp. AFS012607 | reverse complement strand
TCAGAATGACTTGTCTTTTTGTGTTTTATAAAAATAAGAATGGGTGGTAAATCTCAGTTTTTTATAATTTCACTTTATTGTTCACATCAACAAGTTCAAAACGCTCACAGACGAGTAACATATCTTCAGAGAAATTAAGACCAAGCTCATTTAGTTCCTTTGTAAAAAAACGAACATGGGTGTCTCTCCAGTAATTATAAGTACGATCTCCTTCGCCTTCAGCGATAGCGAATTCTTCGCTTACTTCATTCATTGGTGTTACAGTTACTTCTATTATCTTAATAATAGCTACAGGTTCATCATTACTATTAAGTATAATACTATAATCATTAGTGGTCGGTAGCGGTTCATTTTCTAATTCATAAAAAATGTGACCGGAGCATGTAGCAGTTTTAATACCGTCAATTACTAGTTGTGCAAGATAATTAGGGGAATCTCCAAATTGCCAAGCTATAACAGATTCTGGTTTTTTGTTGTTTCCCCAATAAGTATTCCAATATGTCTGTGCTAATTGATTCATTTTATCGTCACCTCACTCTAATTAAATTTAGTCGCTTTATAATTCCTAGGAAATTTATTTATTTACTTATTCTGTCTTTGTGCTCATTTGAAATTTGTATCAGTGTGTTGCAAATTAAAAAGATACTATGTGGAATGAATATGGTTTGTAAATATGTTCTGTATATATATGGAATCTTTAATTTTCCAATTGCATTTTATGATAAAGGATATAGTTACTTAAAGAACGTTCAGACTATTAATGGTAGCTTATTATCACTATGCCATATTGAAGTGAGTAGTACTAGAGTTGAAATAGATAAAAAACCGATATTCTAAAATTGAATATCAGTTTAATGATATGTGACTTATATGAATCTATAGTAATACGAAAAGCGTAAATAAGATAGCCAACAAAATACGATAGTATGCAAAAGGTTTTAAACCTATCTTCTCTAAAAGCTTTAGAAAAGTTACTACCGCTAGCATCGCTACGGTAAAAGAGGTAATGAATCCTACCGCAAACATAGGGATGTCATCGACACTTAAATACTCCCAGCTTTTTAGTAAGTCTAAGCCTGTAGCTCCAACCATTACAGGAAGAGCTATTAGAAAAGAGAACTCGGATGCGGTTTTATAATTTACTTTTGCTAATAGACCTCCAGAGATAGTAGAGCCAGCTCTAGAGAAGCCAGGGTATACTGCTAAGCACTGAAATAATCCAATTGTTAAAGCTTGACGGTATGTTAAATCGTCCAGTGAATAGGCGGTTGCCTCTTTCTTTTTTACTTCTGCAAAGATCATAAGAATTGCCCCTGCTACAAGTCCAATCACAACAGTGTATGGCTGAAATAAGTATGTTTTAATAATATCATGTAGTAGCAAACCAGCCACTACTGCCGGAAATACGCCAAGAAATACATGAAACGCGTTGAATTTTTTCTCTTTCCGTAGAAGAGGCTTAATATTACATAGAGAAACGAGACGTTTATGATATAAAATTGCAATAGCTAAAATTGCGCCTAGCTGAATAACAATTTCAAACGTTTTTGCTCTTTCTCCTTCAAAGTCTAATAAATGCCCGACTAATATAAGGTGGCCAGTAGAAGATATAGGTAAAAATTCAGCTAATCCTTCTACAATACCGAGTATGAAGGCAATAATGATATCGCTCATAGTTTCACTCCTATAAATTAATGAATGTCTACTTTTTTAAAATAGAATAGTGTTGCAATAAATCCGGAAATTGTTGTTACTGCAATGATGATATAAGAATACTCTGGTGGATATGTCGGTTGTAATTCATTATTTGCGATATCTAGAGTAGCGGTCCACGGAAATAAATCTTTATGCTTGGAGTTTACGAGCATAAGATTGGTCATTGTAATAATGACTGTTAATATAATGGGCGGTACATAGCTCTTCATGACAAGAGTTAGTAGTACAATAGGTGAAGACAATAGAAAGAGAAGTCCACCACATATTAAAAATTCTAGGAAAGAACTTAAAAGTAAAGCAATGTTAAAACCAGGGAAATTCCCCAATAGCCCTAATATTAAAGTAAGTGTCCAAGCGACTAAAGTTAGCATCATGATCCAAAGAAAGAGAATGATGAATTTACTTATAATAAAGCTAATGCGCGACACGGGGATAGTTAGTAAATTTTTTAGTGTATCTTCTGCATATTCGCGGGTAAGCAAATATGCAACCACTACTCCATATAAGGGGAATCCTATAACTAAAGTAGTATATAAGTTAACATCAGTGAATAATTGATGGAACCAAATAGTCGGAGTTGGCTCTTTTGTTTTTATATGTATATAAGAGGCTACTACAACTAAGAAAGGTGCGACACCAGCACCAATAATGCTAATTAAAAACATATTAGAGCGTTTTAATTTTAAGAGTTCTGTATAGAGTAGATTAACCAATTGTTCCACCTCCAACTAGCTTGGTGAAATAATCTTCTAGTCTATCTTCACTTATCATCATTTTTAATACTTCAATACCATTAAGAACTAATGTTCTATTTATGTATCCTTGTTGTCCAAAATGAGAGTAAATACGAATATTCCCTTCATCGTGTACTTCATAATCAAAAATTTGAAGATGATTTTCTAATAACATCACAGCTTTATTGTCATTATTCACTTGAAACTCTATGTACTTACGATTTGCTTTACGTAGCGTATCAAGAGAAACTTCTTCTAGTAACTTTCCTTCATGAATAATTCCGATACGATCGACTAACTGTTCTACCTCGGCTAATATGTGACTAGAAATGAGTATGGTTATATTTCTTTCTTGAGCTAAAGAATGAATAAGTTTTCGCATTTCTTTAATACCAATAGGGTCTAGTCCGTTAGTTGGTTCATCTAATATGAGTAGCTCGGGATAATGGAGAAGAGCGCGTGCAATTCCTAAGCGTTGCTTCATTCCTAAAGAATACTTTCCTACTAACTTTTTTGTCTCATGCTGCAAGCCTACTATTTCTAATGCTTCTTCGATAGCATTCTTTTTGTGAACCCCAATTATCTTTGCATTAATTAATAGGTTTTCTTTTGCAGTTAAGTTTTCATAAAATCCTGGAACTTCAACTATAGAACCAATTCTGCTTAAAATATCTTTTTGATTTTGGAATAAGTTCTCTCCAAATATTTCAATCGTTCCACTTGTAGGCTTTATAAGACTAAGCAGCATACGAATGGTTGTTGTTTTACCAGCACCGTTGCGGCCTATGAAGCCATAAATCTCCCCTTGTTGAACATTAATATTTAAATTATCTACTGATTTTTGATTGCCATATACTTTAGTAAGGTTAGTCGTTTTTATAATTGTATTTATAGGAGACACCTGCTTTCTATAAGTTCTTACTTACATCATAAAAAGGAAGGCTTAACTGCATATTAATCATTTCTTAACTATTTCTTAAAAGTATTGTGTTTTGGAATAGAAAAGCCAAAAATAGTTCGTTTCCATGGAGTGCTTTCAACCCATATATGCCCACCATTTCTCTCAACGAGCGCTTTAGAAATAGAGAGCCCGAGACCACTACCACCAAACGAGGAGTTTCTTGATTGTTCGCTTCGGTACATTCGCTCAAACACATTTTGTAAATCATGCTTTGGAATACCAGGGCCTTTGTCCCAAATATGAAGTTCATATTCTCTATCGGTTTCTAGTAGTTCGACTCCTACTATTTTTCCATCCTTTCCGTAATAAATGGCATTTTTCATTAAATTACTCATAATCCGCATAAGGCTCAGATGGTCTGCGATAATAGGGCAAGTAGATTCTGGTATGAGAACTTGCAGTTCGATGTTATGTTTTGAGAGCTCAGGTAAAAATTCAATCAAAACTTCTCTAGTAACTTCAGAAAAGTCGAGTTCTTCTTCTTTTAGTGGAAATTCATTAGCGTCTAGCTTCGCCATATTGAATATTTCATCAACTAGGTGCTTTAAGTTATTTGATTTCATATAAAGTATTTTAAGGTATTCTTGTTTTTCTATTTCAGAAACAGCAACCCCATCTTTTAAAGCATCTATATATCCGATGATGGAGGTGAGTGGTGTTCGTATATCGTGGGAGATACTAGACAAAAGTTGTTTTCTGGATTCCTCGGATCTTTTGGCTTCAATCTGAACTTGCTCTAATTTAGCTATTAGCTCGTTTATTGAAAAAACGATATTATGTAATGAGTGGTCATTGCTTGTGAATAATCTCGTTTGTAAGTTTCCTTTTAGTACACGACTTAATTTAGTATCCATTGCCTTGCGATGTTGAATGAATTGTATTCTTGAAAAGAAGAGATAAATTGTAATTAAGATAAGGATTATAAATAAAGACATTTTTAATCTTGGTTCCATTTGTATGTTTAAAATCCCACAAATGATAAGTTGTAATGTAATAAGGGAGAGGGTTTTATCAGTCTTCAAGCTTTTCACCTACAAACTTATAACCAATTCCCCATATAGTCTGAATGAATTTTGGATTGGAAGGGTCGATTTCTATTTTCTTTCTAAGTTTTCGAATATGTACCATAACGGTATTGTCATCTTCTATATAATTATCGTCCCACACATTTTGGAAGAGCTGTGTTTTTGTAAATACTTGTCCTGGGTTTGAAGTAAAGAATTTTAATAGTTCCAGTTCTTTTCCGGTTAAGTTAATTTCTTCTTTATTTGTATGAACTGTGTATGTATTTAGATTGAAAGTTAGTCCTTTAAAAGATAAAGTTGTTTTTTGTTGAGCAGTATTGCTACTTCCAAGAACTAAAAAACGCCGCATAAGAGCTTTTACTCGTGCAATTACTTCGTGAATGCTGAAAGGTTTTGTAATGTAATCATCAGCACCAATGCTTAAGCCTAAAATTTTATCAATTTCGTGATCTTTAGCGGTGAGCATTAATATAGGTACGTTAGTTTTATATCTAAGCTTTTTACATACCTCGATTCCATCTATTTTGGGCATCATAAGATCTAATATAACGAGGTTATAGTTATTTTGATTAAATAAATGCAAGGCTTCTTCGCCGTTGATTGCAGTGTCTACCATATATAATTCTCGTTCTAAATATATTTTTAATAAATTTCGGATTTCTTTATCGTCGTCTGCTAAAAGGATACGTATATCTTTCATATTTTCACCTGCTTCTAATAGAGTTTTATTGATAGTACAACAACTCTCTAATTATATACTAGTATTTGTTAAAATAAGGTTGCTAGTTTTGTTGGAGGGAAACGTCCGCACGAGTTAAGTCTAGAGCTCAAATTAACTCGAATATGTTTGGAAGAATAAATTAAAGAGAAGCAGAAAGCGTGCTCCGATAATGAAATCCTATAGAGACGTGTCTAGTTAAAAGAGCATAAAAATATTAACTTGAATATCTTTATAAAAAGATGTTGACGATTATACAAATG
>NZ_NTVM01000055.1:0-46730 GCF_002558005.1 Bacillus sp. AFS012607 | reverse complement strand
ATCTAATGTATGTATTAATATATGATATAATTTATTTAAAATGTAAATACTACAAATTATAATTTACATAATATTATTATGTAAATTATGAGGTGTGAGGAGGAATTAGAATGATTAGCGTATATGAAATGACTATGACTACAAATGAAGTAAAAAATTATTTAGATATAAGTCACTTTATTTTTAATAATTTAATGAAGCAAGGAAAGCTAACACCAATCAATAAGGATACGTGGCGTTTAGATGGTAGTTTTTTATTTAGTAGAGAAGAAGTAGAAAAGGTAAAAGAAGAACGTAAAATTGAGGGAATTACTTTATACCAAGCAAGTAAAGAGTATCATATTAGTATGAATCAGCTTGAAAAATGGATAGAAGAAGGAAAGTTAGTTTATTCTTTAATAGAACATCGTAATCGACAAACGAAATTTGTGAAGGAGGAGGATGTTCATGAACTTGTTCAACAAGTAGAACAAGCTAATCATATATATACATTTTCGCAGAAATATAATGTAGTATTATTTCAAAAGTTTGTTAAGGGCAATACATTGGCACGTGTTATTTCTATTCCAAAACGTGGTAATATTATAGTTCTTGATGAATTTGGAACTAATATGACACTTAGTGAGGCATTAAAAGCAGGATATGAGTCCGCTTATAAACTGTCGGATAAACCTAGAAGCCATCATCAAAGGTTTGTTAAGTTTCGTTTTCCTAAATCTGCGCAATTACGAAATAACATTTTTCACATAATCGATAATATATTGCAGTACGTATCTCCCAGAAATATAAAGATTTTAGAAGAAGAGACATTTTGGTATTTCGAGATTCGTCAATCATTAATTACATTGCCACCAGGAATTCAAATGGAATGGATTGAAGAGTTAACGCCTTATATAATAGAAGGGAAAATTGTTCCAAGAATGAATCATAGCGTATATTTGGATAGTAATACTGTAACGAAGTCTGTCATTCTTACAAGTAAGGAGTACAAATACTTGAAAGAAATTACAAATGAAACAAATAGCTCTATTGAAGAATTTATAGCCATTGCTATTAGAGACAAGATTAATCAGCACTTACTTAAGTGAAATCGAATTTTTTAACGAATTAAAGCTGGATCTAGGTATTTTTTCTTTTACTTTTATTAAAACGCTTTAGGTGAAACGGAATAATGCTAAAAGTTCCTATTACTAAAATAATAGTTGTTATATAAAAATTGAATATATAGTTTTTATATATTTAATACTTCCTATAAAGTCTGTTATCAGACTTTCGGAAGTATAGAGTAGAGAAAGAAAAAATTCAAAAATAGTTGTATGAATAATGTAGCGACAAATTCTCTCTGTATGTATTATGTAAAAATATCTATTGTGTATGTGAAATAAATTTATATGTATGTTTTAATCATTAATGTTAGAAAATTACCCTATATATTTTGATATTATTTATATTTTTGTTTTAATCCAAACTGCATTACGGCCTTTTGATATTAGTTTAATTAATTTTTCTTCTTGTAAACAAGCAAATGCTTTATTGATTGTGCTTGGTGAAATATCTGAAAATACCATTCGTATTGCTTCTTTTGTAAAAGGTAGTTCTTGTTTTAATATATACTCTTTGATTTTATAGGTTTTGTTCCCTTTTAGTTGGTAACTTGTAATATGTACGTCTAGTTCTTTATATGCTTCTAGAATAATATGTAATAGACATTTTAATATAAAGGATACATTGTGTTCTTGAAAATGCCAATTTGCTGAAGATTTATATAAGGCATCATAATACTCTCTCTCGTATTTTTTTATTATTTTATCTAGTGAAATATATTTCACTAGTGAATGTTTACTTTGTAATAGTAATAAAGATATAAGTAGACGTACCATTCTTCCATTTCCAGATTCAAAAGGAAAAATACATATAAAATTAAGTACAAAATTACAAATTAAAAGTAGTGGATCAATATCTTTTTGATTTAATAAATAGTTGTATTCCTCACATAAATTTTTTACTGCTTCTGGGATTTCTTTAATCGTTAAAGGACGATAGCAATAAAATGAGAAATTGAGTTGCGTATGTTCTTCAAGTAAGATGTCCTGTTTTCTCCACGTTCCACTATCCGAAGTAGCATATTTAAAAAGTTGAAAATGTATTTCTAAGATTGTGTTTGGATCAATAGTAAGCCTTTCATAATTATTATGAATGAGTGATAGCGCATCTACGTAACAAGATATTTCATCTTCAATCATTGTTTTTGGCGACAAATCATATGTAATTAATTCTTTTAACCTTTTATTTGTTATTTTTAAGTTTTTATACATTGCAACAAAATCTTTGGTATGTTGAAGTTGAGTAGATTTTTGCAACTTTTCTAATGTACATGGAAACTCCTTTTCATAGACCTCCAATCTTCCTTGATATTGTTTTATTTTTCCAATTAGGCTAGCCACATCTAAATTTATCAATAAATTTGTGAATTTTTCGCCAAAATACGACATATTTTACCCCTCCTATCATATAAAACTATACATTAATTTAATGGATTTAAAGTGTTTTTTTGTATAATTTTCTTTAAAAAACTAAAAATATTGTTTTTTGTGTGTGAAAATTACAATAATTAGGGTCTTTTTGCCTTATTTTGTGACAAGATTTAACATCAGATTAAATAGTTACATGTTAAAAGATGGAGTTTTATATTGTGTAATTGTTTTTTATTAATAAGTACGTAACTGCATATGGGGAAGGGGGAAGTCCTTACTAATGAAGACTATTGCTTTTTACTTACCACAATTTCATGAAATACCTGAAAACGATTTATGGTGGGGGAAGGGTTTTACAGAATGGACCAATGTAAAAAAAGCAAAACCACGTTTTCTGGGACACTATCAGCCTAGGGCTCCATTACGGGATTATTATTACAACTTGTTAAATTTAGATGTTCATAAGTGGCAGATAAACTTAGCAAAACAGTATGGTTTAGATGGTTTTTGCTATTATCACTATTGGTTCAAAGGGAAAAAATTACTAGAAAAACCACTAGAACTAAGAAATCAATGTAAAGAAATTGATTTCCCATATTGCTTATGTTGGGCAAATGAATCTTGGACAAGATCTTGGGATGGGAAAGACCAAGAAGTATTAATTCGACAAGAATATGGGGATGAGTCTGATTGGAAAGAACATTTTAATTATCTTTTGCCATTCTTTAAAAACAAGAACTATTTAAATATTAATGATAAACCGATATTTGTAATTTACCGACCAGCTTCTATACCAAACTTAAATAAAATGTTGGGTCTATGGAATGAATGGGCTCAATATGAAGGGTTGCCAGGGATACACTTTGTAGAAATGTTAACAATTTTTGAAGATAAATCAGATTTTCCTTTTGATGCTGCTATAGAGTTTGAACCTATGTACACTTTAAAAAAACTAATAGGTAATACAAATTCACTACACCAAGAAAAAAAAGATTTTCACTTAAGTTATGATTTTGTCTGGAAAAGAATATTAAACCGTCAAATTAAAGAGCGTGAAAACATATATAAAGGGGCTTTTGTAGATTGGGATAACTCTCCAAGGAAAAAAGAAAGCGCTTTAATTATGAAGGGGGCTAATCCCGATAAGTTAAAGAAGTATCTTTTACAACATAGTAAGGATACTGACTTTTTATTTATTAATGCTTGGAATGAGTGGGCAGAAGGCACATATCTAGAACCTGATGAAAAGTATGGATATAAATACCTTGAAGCTTTAATGGAAATAAAGAAGAGTCACTTCTAATAAATTGTAACATCAAGAAAAAGGGGGAAACATTATGACTGATATAAATACTATGATTTCCATTCGAAACATTAAGAAATCATATGGAAATTATACAGTTATTAAGAATTTAAGCATTGATATCCGTAAAGGTGAAATTATAGGATTACTAGGACCAAATGGAGCTGGGAAGACAACACTTATATCGATTCTATCTACCCTTACTCTGCCAGATGAAGGGCATGGTTCAGTATGTAACTACGACTTGTATACTGAACGGAATAAGATTAAAAAAAATGTAAGTGTAGTACCTCAAGATTTAGCGCTATACCCGACTTTAACTGCATATGATAACTTATCTTTTTATGCCGATTTATATGGATTAAAGGGAAATAGGAAAAAAAGACGCATAAAAGAAGCTTTGCAATTCGCACAGCTTGAGGATTGGGCACATAAGAGAATTGATACATTTTCAGGTGGTATGAAAAGAAGAATTAATTTAGTAATCGGTTTGTTAAATAAGCCAAAAGTTATTTTCTTAGACGAACCAACAGTGGGAATTGATCCACAATCAAGAAACCATATTTTTAATTGTATTCGCCATCTCGTAGAAGAACTAGGAATCACTGTCATATATACAACGCATCATATGGAAGAAGCAGAAATGTTATGCCATCGTGTAGCAATTTATGATAAGGGTGAAATATTAGATATTGATACCCCAAAAAATTTAATAACAAAGTATGGGGAAAATTATTTAGAGGTTGTAATATCAAATATTCCAGAAGAATTTATACATAAAACAAAAATGATTGCTGATGTGAAATCCTGCACTTTGGTAGATAAAAAAGTCATTATTCAATGCGTAGATAGCTTTAATGTTACAAGAGAAGTTATGAAATTAATTCAAAAGTATAATTTGAAAATCGAATTATTTAATGTTAAAAATTCTAATTTAGAAAATGTATTTTTACATTTAACTGGGAAAAATTTAAGGTCTTAAATGAAAGGAGATGGTAAAAATGAAAGCTTGGTATATAGCTAAGAAGGATTTACTTATTCTTTTAAAGGATATCCCTGGTCTAATCTATTTATTTATTACACCTATTATAGTTATTGCAGTTGCTAGTTTTGCATTATCAAATGTATTTGATAGTAAGACAGAAAAATTCAAGATTCCTATAGTAGTAAATGATAATGGAGAACTTTCTAAAAGGGTTATTGAGGAATTGAAAAAAATCCCTGCCCTTGAGATAGAAGAAACTTATGAACTAAATGGTAAAAAGAAAGCATATACAGAAGAACAGGTAAAAAAGGAAGTTCAAACTAAAAAAGCAGCAATCGTCATCCCTAAGGATTTCACACAAAATGTATATTCAGGGACAGAGGCCAAAGTCATCATCATAGAAGATGAAGTTGATCGCATTATTCCAAGTGTTGTTTCAAATGCTGTAACTCAAATTGTGTCAGAAATACAAAGAGATATGACTAAAGAGATTGTAAAACAAGCCTCTGCCCAAATGGAAGTAAATGTGAAAGTAGAGTTTAAAGAATTAGCATCAGATAATGAACATAAACCTACTCCATTTGAATCTAATGTACCGGGATATGCCGTAATGTTTGTACTTTTAGGTACTGCTGCAGCTGCAGGTGCATTAGTAGAAGAGAGAGAGAATGGAACGTTAAGAAAAATTCTTACTTTACCTATTAATACATTATCAATCATTTTTGGAAAGATGCTCTCATGCTTTATAACAGCTATCGTTCAATGTGCAGTCCTTTTTAGCGTAGGACATTTTGTATTTGGAATGTGGCTAGGGAAAAGTGTATTAGGAATTATATTGCTAGTGATATGTACTGCATTTGCAGCTTCAAGCCTAGCAATTTTATTAGCCTCTATATGTCAAACAAGATCCCAAGCAAATGGTATTTCAATTTTAATCGTGTTAACTATGTCTGCTTTAGGTGGATCTTGGTGGCCACTTTATATAGAGCCTGAATGGATGCAAAACCTAGCGCATATTACGATCACAGCTTGGGCAATGGGAGGCTTTAACGATTTATTAGTATATAACAAAGAATTCTCCTCTGTTCTTATTCCATCGGCTGCATTAATTGGTATGGGAATTTTATTTTTAACAATCTCCATACAAAAATTTCGACGCTCTTATGAAAAGTAGGTGAAATAAGTGTACTTAGTAAAAAATGAGGTGAATGTACGTTTTGGGGAATGCGATCCTATGGGAATTGCTCACCATTCTCATTATTTTCATTGGTTTGAGCTGGGTAGGTTTCAAATGCTAGATAAGACTGGTATAAACCAGTATTTAAAACAGGAAAAATTGTATTTTCCAATTATTGATATAAGATGTACCTACAAAAAAACAGCTCGTTTTCAAGACGAATTAATTGTAGAAACCTATCTTAAGAATGAAAGTAAGGTTTATATAGAATTTGTTTATAAATTATTCCGCAAGAGATGCCGAGTTTTGTTAGCGGAGGGATTTTCAAAACACGTTTTAACACGGTCGAATAATCAATTAATCAGTAGATTACCAGAAGAAATTTTAGAAAAGCTTCAATTTGAAAATAGCGGGGGTGTCATATGATTACATTTATTTTTCCAGGACAAGGGTCTCAATCCGTAGGGATGTGTAAAGGGTATTTAGATAAATACCCAAACATATTTGTCCCATTATTTGAGGAAGCAAATGATACGCTAGGATTTGATTTAAAGCAACTATGTTTATATGGGCCAAGTGAAAAATTAATAGAAACCAGTGTTACACAACCAGCTATTCTTACGGTAAGCACAGGGATATCACGAATTTTACATTTGTACGGTATAAGGCCATCTAAAGTGGCGGGTCATAGCTTAGGACAATTCTCTGCACTGGTAGAAGCAGGATCTTTACAATTTTCGGATGCTTTATCCATTGTACGAAAGCGTGGTCAACTGATGAGTAATGTAAAGAGAGAGGGATGCATGTTAGGGGTTGTGTCGAATACTTATCAAACATTATTTGAAGTTATAGAGGAATCTAAACAATATGAAATTGATATTGCTGCCTATAATTCCCCTACACAGGTTATTTTTTCTGGAGAGAGTAAGAGCATTCTTAGGTTTCAAAAGGTATTAGATCAAAAAAATGGTATAAAAACTAAAATACTCTCAACTAGTCATGCATTTCATTCGCGTTTAATGGAAGAAATGGTTCTTGAGTTTAAGGAGTATTTAAATTTATTTTCGTTAAAAAGTGCCCAAATACCAATTGTTTTAAACTGTTCAGGAAAACCAACTACAGATAGAATCAATATTTTACAAGATATAAAAAGACAATGTGTAGATCCAGTTATGTGGCAAGACACTACCTATACTTTATTGAATAATGGTACGAAACACTTTATAGAAGTAGGTCCCGGAAATACGTTAACCAAGTTATGTCGCTCCTTTAAACAGAACATATCTGTATCCTCTACAGAAACACCGATGTATTTAAAAAGAAGTCTTACTATGATAGAGAAAGAATTTAAGGAGGAACAGGTTTATGTTTAATGGAAACGAAGTGGCATTAGTTATCGGAGGATCAAGAGGCATTGGTAAAGCAATAACAATGGACCTAGCCAATCAGGGCTTAACTGTTTACTTTACGTTTCAAAGTAATCAAAAATCAGCAAATGAAATAGCCAACACTATAGAAGCAAAAGGTGGAAAGGCATTTCCTATGCATGTAGATATTACAAATGAAGATTCTATTCATAAATTGTTTCAACACATACGCTCAAAGGAAAAAAGAATAGATATTTTAGTAAATAATGCAGGAGTTATTAATGATGGATTTGCTGCAATGATGAGCGAGGAAAAGTGGGATCATGTGGTTGATTTAAATTTAAAAGGAACCTTTCTTTGTTGTCGACAAGCATTAAGAATCATGATGAGACAGAAAAGAGGTTCTATAGTAAATATCACGTCGACAAGTGGAATAACGGGTGCAAGGGGGCAATGTAATTACTCTGCTTCAAAGGGTGGGGTTATTTCTTTAACCAAGACCTTAGCATTAGAAGGTGGGGAATTCGGCATTAGGGTTAATGCAGTTGCACCTGGTTTTATACAAACAGATATGACAAAAGGAATGGATCAACAAACATTAAAAAGGATGTTAGAACTAGTGCCACTTGGCAGAATTGGGGAACCTAAAGAGGTAGCACATCTAACAACATTTTTATCCTCTAATTATGCAAGTTATATCACTGGGAAAGTTTTTACAGTGGATGGTGGATTAGTTAATGGCTAAACAATAGATGATTAAATGACGAATTTTGAGTTAAACAAGGAAATGGGGAAAACAGATGTTTACGTATGTAGAAACAAAAATTATTGCTGCAAAAAGAAAACAATTAACTACTAGAATTAAAGAAATTATTACTGAGAGATTAGATTTAGAAATCGAACCGCATTTCATTACTGATGATCAGCCATTATTCGGAAGAGGCTTAGGAGTGGATTCCTTGGATGCATTAGAGCTATTTCTGGCAATTGAAGAGGAATTTGGAGTTGCAGTGTATGACGAGAATATGGCAGTACTGGGTTCCATTAATAAAATTGCTGATTTTATTGAAGAAAATAGGGAGGATGATGTGAAGTGAGATCGGTATTAAATGCAGATCAAATCCGAAATATCTTACCACATAAATGGCCATTCCTTTTCTTAGATAAAGTTATTCAACTTGAGCCAGGAAAGAGTGGAATTGGTATTAAAAATGTAACAATAAGTGAACCCTTTTTTGAAGGGCACTTTCCAAATGAATCAATTATGCCTGGAGTGTTAATTATTGAGGCTTTGGCACAAATGACGGCTGTTGTTTATGTTACAGGAGAACTAGCAAAAATAGATGCACATGGCGCATGTTCACCTAAAATAGATCCCAGTTCATATGTGGGTTATTTAGTTTCTGTACGTAATATGAAATTTTTAAAACCTGTAGTACCAGGAGACCAGCTAGAATTACATGTCCAAATTGGAAGATCACTTGGGGTAATCTCACAAGTAGAAATCACGGCTTATGTAGATAAAAAGAAAGTTGCTACTGGTAGTATTCAAGTTTCTAAAAGAGTTGAGGAAATATGATCCATGGTATAGATGTTCAAGTTCGTGAGTGTACAGAGGCAGATAGTGAAAAGTTAGCTCACTTTTATAATAAATATCAATATGGACCTATTAAATATGGGTATCCCTTAAATAAGCAAGACATCAAGCAATTATTTCGAGAGCGGAAGATACAGTTATATTTAATTGCTGAATATGAAAATGAAATTATAGCCACCTTATTATTTTCTAGTTTGTCAGGTCAAAGAGCAGCAGTTTCAGATGGAACCTGGGCAGGATTCTTTTTAATCCATCCAGAATTTCGTTCGGGAAATATACCAGATAAATTATTTGCTTATGCAATTAAAAATCTTATCCAACAAGATATTAAGTATATTGACACAGAAGTGAATCCGGAAGATAAAGTAGCCATGGCACTCTATAAAAGAGTGGGGTTATATCAAACAAGTAGGTCGTATATAGACTATGATGGCTACTTGAATTTAAGGAGCTATTTACCTTATGTTATTAGTTATCTATTAGATGCATTTAAACCGATTATTTCAAAAAGTGACCAAGATATATGGTTATCTAGAGGTTGGAAAACAGTTAGGGGATTGAAATCCTTACGTTCTATTCAAAGTAACGCCATAACAAAAAATGGAATTGAAGTTGTAAAATATGCTATTAATCTTGGAGCAAAAGATGTGAATTGTTGGGTCGATATAAAAAGTGAAAAGATTACTGAGGTAGAAACAGAACAAGTACGATTCACTAGTTATATTTTAGAAGGAAACAATTTAATCGTTGGAGAGAAGATTCACATCTGTTATGTATATGAACACCATTTTCCGAATCCTCTTGAAGCCAGTATTTCATCGAAGATAGGGAAAGATTACTTAATTGATTTAAAGAAAACTTTTTATCCAAATAAAAAGTACGAGTGGGAAGAAGTTATAACAGTAAATAAGGAAATAGAGGGAGAGCTTGTTACTAAGTTAAAAGCAAAAGAACTAGAATTATCTGTTCATTTTGGAGTAACCATAGCAAATCCGTTAGAATTAAATGTTGCTAATTATCCTAAGTTAATTAATGGAAAAGAATCTGCATGTATCGTTAATGTAAAAAATAATTCTTTAGATAGATTAATTTACAAACTACTTATTCAACAAGAAAACTCGAAAATACTAAATTTCAAACCGCTAGAAAAACACCAAATCTGTATCATAGAGCCGGGTGAAATAAAGGATCACATTATTGTATTGAATCCTAAAAAAATTGGTATCACTAATATGACATTTTCGGCTGTTAGTCATCAAAATAAAAATATTGGGGAATTAAAGGCAATAATTCCGATTCATGCGCATGGGAAAAATCATGTTTATGAAACAAAAGAATACTTAGTTCTAGAAAATATGTATATAACTGTACAAATAAGTAAAAGTACTGGTTGTTTATATATATATGACCTTAGAAAGCAGCAATTATTGGCAAAAGAAGCATGGCCAGATCTAGATTATCCATTTTTAAATGCAGTAAAAGAACCGAAAGTAAATGAGCTGTCATGGGAAATAACATCTGATTCATGTTTTGAAATTATTCATGAGGTCACAAGATTAAAGAGAAGCATTTGTTTTTTGTCAGATAAGATAGTTCAAATAAATGATTTCGCACAGGAAGGAAAATATATAAAAATATATCCTTGGTGCATGTTATATGATGCGAAAATGACGGTACCACTAAAGAGTGGGCTAGTTTCTAAACCTATGGTATATGGTGAGTATCCATATGCACTACATGACTATGAATTTGTAAATCAATTTGATCTACCTAGTCATCCAAACATGTATGAGCGAAATTATACATTGTTTGAATCGCAAAATATTAATATTGGATTTATATGGAAAGGAAATATAGAGCGTATCCTATTTGGATTAAGATGGATGCCAGCGGTAATATTTAAACGGAATGATAAAGAAAAATGTATAACAAAAACGCACTATTATACTTTATGTTCCCATGATAGCAAAGATGAAGTGGAAGAAATCTATAACGATATTACTAGTCATACATCCAAATTCATATCTAATAAGATTCCGTACTCAATTGAGACTGACCAATTTCATATTATAAATGAAAACGGGGAATTTCATATTCATGGAAGTCTAAAAAACTTATTTTCTTCCATATTAAAGGGGAAATTAACATTGTTTTTCCCTCAGACATCTTACGAACAACAATTGTTTATACAAGACATAGAATCTATAAGCAATTTTAATTTTGAATTTAGTGGAAAGGTTAATTGGTCAAAAGCTCATTATGCCGTACTTACGTATCAAGATGAATTAAATAGAAATGCGATA
Organism: Bacillus sp. AFS012607; assembly: GCF_002558005.1. Lineage (NCBI taxonomy): Bacteria > Bacillati > Bacillota > Bacilli > Caryophanales > Bacillaceae > Bacillus > Bacillus sp. AFS012607. The sequence goes on along the minus strand of NZ_NTVM01000055.1, from coordinate 35,524 downwards.
ACTAAAAAAATATATCTTTTCCTTAAAGGAAGAAATAAATTAACATATAACGAAAAAAAACAAGAATATCTAGTTCAAAATAATGTACTAAATTTAAAGATTAAAGTAAACCAAAGTAGTAAAATAACAGAATTTATGTATAAAGATAAAGAGATTTTAAAAGAAAACTCAGTATTAAGTTCTTATAATTTTTTACCCGGTGTAATGATACCAACAGCTAACTCTTATACTCCAGATTGTAGGAAAGATTTGAGCATTAATTCAATATATCTCAATAAAAGTAATCATTCAGTAGTAGCAACGGAAAATACATATAAGGAATTTATTAATCAGATTTTCTGTCAATCTGATGAGTGGAAAGTTAAATATACAACTGTATATGATCTACCTGTTTTACAAATACAATTGAAAAGCCTACAGAAAGATAAAATAAAAACTAGTGTCTTTCACTTATTCTGGGAGAAAAAAGGAAAAATAAAAATTAAAAAGATGTATTATTGGCAGAATGGAGAGCAAAACACGTTAATACCAAATGGCAAACAAAGAAAGATTTATTTAGATAATAAGGTAATTCTCGAATTATCTAATGGGTTATTTGTATCTATTTTAGCATTATCACATAGTACAAAATGTTTTATATACGAATGGCCCAAAAAAGGGATACAAATTGGAATATATGGTAATCAGAATGAATTTAATTATGGAGATATTCGCTTTAATATTGCAGTTGGAGAAACTTTACTTGATAGTGAATACTTTTCGCAAATTTTAGTAGAGGGGAATAAGACATGAAAGTATTGTTTATTGCACCTAGTCATTTTAGCATTGGTGAGTTGCATAATGCCTTATGTCTAGCTAAACAAATTCAAAAAGATGGGGAAGTTTATTTTTTAACAAGCGAAAAATTCTCATGGTATGCCAGTAAATCTGTAGCCAATGTTACATCACTAACAAAGGGGCTAAAACAAAAAGAGGTTATTAAACAGATAATTAATTCTTTTCAGCCTGATGCAATTGTTTTAGCTGATTACCATAATTTATTTTTAGAGTCTCCAATTATTGATCTTGATTATCTATTAAACCTACACATACCTTGCTTCTCTATTGATTCTTTAGCTTGGGGTAGTGAGGACAGATTATTAGAAAATAAACTATTTAAAAATGCAAAATACAATAGCTTAAAGAAAAGGTCAGTGATTGAACTGCCTAAAATCCCATCTCAATTTAAGTTAATTAGAACGTGTCCAGTGAATAGTCATAAACAAGATAATAAGAAGATTGTTTCTGTCAAGTTGTACAAAGAAGCTTTACAAGTAGATGAAGAGAGAAAAATGAAAATACGAGCACAACTTGGTTGTAGAGAACAAGATAAATTAATTATGATTGCAAAATCATCATGGGCCAACTTATTAGTAAAAATGAGGCTCATGGAGAAGAAACAGTACAATGATGCAAAGTTTAGCTATGAATTTGTATTACAAGAACTATTAAGTCTATATCTTCAGGACTTTCCGAGTGATACATGTATTAAATTTATTGGGGTTTCAGATGAGACTAAATTTGTTTCTATGAAAAATGGAGGGAAAATAGAATTTGTTTCACTACCATTTCTTCATTTGGAAGAATACGAGCAACTAATATTATCGTGTGATTTATTTATCACCGATAATATTACATCCTGCTCAATGGGAAAAGCGGTATTTGGAAAAATACCTGTGATTAGTCTTGTAAATCATATGGGAAATGAAGAGTTAAGGGCTCAAAGAGATAGCTTTAACCCTACCTTAAGAGGCATTATAGACAAATGGAATTATATAATACCTAATGGACTTTATCCATTTCTTGTATTTCCAAATGGATGGCATAAAGAATTAGCTCCATTGATGGAGAAAAATGATTATTTTAAATGTGTGTATACTTGTGAAATTTTTGATTTAAAGGAAACCAGTCAAACAATATTTAATATGCTGTATAGCAAAACTAAGATTGAGAGATTAAAGAAAATGCAACAACTATATATAGATAATGTCTGTAATTTACCGACAATAAATGATGTGATAAAGAGAGAATTGGGGGCACTTAATCATGAGTAATCAAATTAATATACAAAAAGAGAAAAATGAAGCATATGATGCAGTACGTAGCGGAATAGGTGTAATAGATTTATCAGAAACAGGAAGAATTGTTGTAAAAGGGGAGGATCATGTAGAATTCCTAGATCGTTTAGTTACGAAAGATATTATGTTTATGGAAGAAGAAACTACACTCTTTACCTTATTGTTACAAGAAGATGGGACTGTAATCGATATAATTAATCTATTTAAAAATGAGGATTCTATTACAGTTATTACTACAGCGCATAAAAAGGATACTGTACTAGCTTGGTTAGAAAATCAAAAGACAAATGGTATTGAGATTATAGATATAAGTCAAACGCATTCTCTCCTTGGATTTGAAGGCCCTTATGCATGGAGATTAGCTCAAAAATTTTTAGATTTCGAAATATCATCACTACCATTTCAATCGTTTGTGTTAAATCAATTATTTGGAAAGGAAATTCTATTGGCAAGAACAGGTGTAACAGCAGAGTATGGTTATCAATTATTGTTTGAAAAATACTTGGAACCAATAGTAGTTGAAACCATAAATTCTTTTAAAGATGACGATATTAACTTAAAAAGAGTGGATTGGGAAACATTAGAGACGTTAATGTTAGAAATTCGACATCCATATTTTGAATTTAAACATTTAGAAGAACTAAATATTTTCGAAGCTAGTTTAGAATGGTTTATTGATTTTTATAAAGATGAATTTTATGGGAGAGAATCCTTAGAACAGCAATCGGAAGCTGGAGTAAATAAAAGAATTGTGGGATTCACGACAGGAATAGAGAGCAAAATTACAGTTAATGATGAAATTTTTATAGAGGAACAATTAATTGGTAAAGTTATTGAACTTAAAGAAAGTCCTGTCTTAAACAGAAGACTCGGAATTGCTTTATTAGAGGAACCATTTGCTGTTTCAGGAATTGGATTTTATGTGAAAAATAAAGAAAATACTTTGTATGAGGCACATACTCAGTCCTCACCATATATTCTACCTAAATCATGGTCAATCAAAATACTGTAAAGGTGATGGCATATGAACATGAATAATCAACGAATCGTCGTAACTGGCATGGGAATTATTTGTTCAAACGGAAATAGTGTAAAAGAATTTTGGGACAATATTAAATCTGGGAAATCTGGTATTAAAGTAATCCAAAATATTGATATGGCTGAAATGGTAACAGATTATGGCGGAGAGGTTGAAAACCTTCAGGTAGATGATTACTTCTTTAAGGATGAAATAAAGGATATGGATCGATGTGGAAAATTAGGTGTCATGGCGGCAAGAGAAGCGGTAGAAAACGCAAAATTAATAATAGAAAACTTTAATCCATACCGAATTGGAATATCATTAGGCACATCTTTAGGAGGCATGTTGAGCGGGGAAGAATTTCATAATCAGTGGATTAAAGATGGAATTAAAAAAGCAAATGAAACGTTACTTTTTAAGTATCCAATCCATACTCCCTGTGACAATATTACGCGAGACTTAAAAATAAAAGGGCCAAAAATGATTATTTCGAATGCATGTGCCGCTGGTACAAATTCAATTGGATTTGCGCTGGATACAATTCGAAATAACAAAGCAGATATCATGATAACCGGTGGTGTAGATCCCTTATCTAAATTGTCAATGAGTGGTTTTAATAGTTTACAAGCACTAGCACCAACGCCACCATCGCCATATAGCAAGAGTAATGGCGTGGTAATCGGAGAAGGTGCAGCTATTCTTGTTTTGGAATCCTTAGATCATGCGGTTGAAAGAGGTGCAAATATCCTAGCTGAAGTAGTGGATTACGATTTATCTTCAGATGCATATCATCAGACGGCACCAGATCCGGGCGGGGAAGGTGCTTTGAGATCCATGCGAGGTGCTTTGAAGAAAGCCAATATAGATGCTAAGGAAGTAAGCTATATCAATGGACATGGAACAGGTACACCCGCAAATGATGTATCAGAGCCAAAAGCAATTCGTACATTAATTACTGAAAATAAGACACCAGTTTCTTCAACTAAATCAATGATAGGACATATGTTAGGAGCCGCAGGGGCGGCGGAAGCAGTAACAAGTATTCTTGCTATTCAACATGGATATTTACCTCCAACTATAAACTTTGAAGTTGAAAGTCAAAAGTTTAATCTAGATTTTGTACCTAACATAGGTAGGGTAAGTGATTTGAGTTATGTACTATCAAATTCATTTGCTTTCGGTGGAAACAATGCAAGTATCTTATTCTGTAAGTACAATGAGAACCTTGAGTTATCAGCGGCAAAGGAAAAGCTAATTAAAGAAAAAAAAGTCGTAATTACTGGTGTAGGGGGACTTGCTGGGAATTCTTCAAACCTTCAAGAAATTAAAGATTGTATGTTTAAGGGAAAGAGTGGTACCTCAAAGATTAAACAGTGGAACGACAACCCTAAGTGCATACAAGCCGGGAAAATACCAGAACAAAACTATCGAAGGCTAATACATCCTAATTTATTAAGGAAGATGGATTCAATTAGCAAACATGCAGTATTGTCAGTGAAAATGGCTATAGAAAACGGGAACTTAAAGATAGATAAAAATAATAGGGACAAGATAGGAATTATTTTTGCTACTGGTACAGGACCAGTAGGAACGGTAGAATCATTTAACCGGATTATTATCCAGGAGGGTGTTAAGGCTGCCAATGCTAAATTATTTCCAAACACAGTTATGAACGCAGCAGCTGGACATATTTCATTAAACTTTAAAATAAAAGGGCCTACTTCAACTATTTCATGTGGTGGGGTTTCTGGTATTAGTGCACTGTACTATGCCTATGCCATGATTCAATCTAGTGATTATGACACATTCATTGTGGTAACGGCAGATGAAGTAAATAATCCAATAATAGAGGGACACTCAAAAATAAAAAGGTACTTAACAACTGAGAATATAAGGCCTTTTGATTGTAATAGTAGCGGTACCATACTTGGTGAAGGGAGCGTTGCCTTTATTGTAGAAAGTGAGGAGGCAGCGTTAAAAAGAAATGGTAATATTTTAGCTGAAATTAAAGGTTTTGGATTAACATCTGATGACAGTAAAATAGGGGACTTAAATCATCTAGGAAAGGCATGGGAGGAATCTATGCGTTTAGCAATGACAGAGGCAATGATTTCTCCAGAAGAGATAGAATATATTTGTGCAGCCGCCAATGGTCATACATATTTTGACCGTATTGAAGAGAGAGTTATAGAACGTATATTTGGTATCGGGGCTCCTGTTAGTGCTACAAAATCTATCTTTGGGGAAACTCATGCAACTGCAGGCCTTCTTTCTCTCATTAGTGTAATATGTGCATTTGATGGTGAAATACCAGCTACGCAAAATGTAAAGAGTCATAGAGGCAGAATAGATCTCGTCACAGAAAATCCTCGTAAGGCTCTGGTGAGCAATGCTTTAATTAGTACATATTCTTATGGTGGTAATTATAATTCTGTTGTAATAGGAAAATATTTAAATTAATTATTTATGTAGGAGGCCACTTTTATCAAGTAAGTATCGGTCTCCTGCATAATAAGCTATATAGTTTTTAAAGCTTAAGCTTTTAATTGAGCATATCAGAAAAACTATGAAGGAGCACAATGCCATGAAAGGTATCATTCTTGCAGGTGGGAGCGGTACTAGATTGTACCCCCTTACCCAAATTATATCAAAGCAATTATTACCTATCTATGATAAACCCATGATTTATTATCCTTTATCAGTACTAATGTTGGCGGGTATAAGAGAGATACTAATTATTTCAACGCCACAAGATATTAATAAATTTGAGCAAATGTTAGGTGATGGTTCAAAATATGGAATTACCCTTTCATATACTGTTCAGCCTTATCCAGAAGGTATAGCACAAGCATTTATTATAGCTGAGGAATTTATTGGAAATGATAATGTAGCTTTAATTCTTGGCGATAATATCTTTTATGGTCATGGACTAACAGAATTACTAGAAAAGGCTGTTAAGAAGACTAGGGGAGCTACAGTTTTTGGTTATTATGTCAATGATCCAGAGCGCTTTGGGGTAGTAGAGTTTGATTCTAAAAAGCATGTGATTGATATCATGGAAAAGCCAAAGGAACCAAAATCAAACTATGCAGTAACTGGCCTGTATTTTTATGATAAACGTGTGATAGAAATAGCAAAAAACATTAAACCATCTAATCGTGGGGAATTAGAGATAACAGATATAAACAAAGAATATCTTGAAATGGGAGAATTAGAAGTTGAATTATTGGGAAGAGGCTATGCATGGCTAGATACAGGTACACACGAATCATTATTAGAAGCAGCACAATTTATAGAAACAATTGAGAAAAGACAGAGTTTAAAAGTAGCTTGTTTAGAAGAAATTGCATTTAAAAAGAAATATATAACCAAGCAACAACTATTAAAAATGGCAAATTCGGTAAAGGAAAATCAATACAGCCGATATTTACTAAGGGTTGCCCATCAATAGCATTTAAATGAATGGAGAGAGAAGAATGCGTAAAATTCATACAGCATTAGATGGTGTTTTTATTATAGAGCTTGATAAATGCAGTGACAAACGTGGTTACTTCATAGAAACATATAATAAGAAAAAATTTGAACTTTTAGATTTACAGGGAGAATTTGTACAAGATAATCAATCATTATCTGTTCACACAGGCACGATACGTGGGCTGCATTATCAGTTGAATCCTAAAGCCCAAATGAAGGTAGTGAGCTGCATTGCTGGTTCTATTTACGATGTAGTGGTAGATATTCGAAAGGGATCACCCACGTACGGGCAATGGTTCGGAACAATTTTAAGTGAGTATAATAACCGTCTACTTACCGTTCCTAAAGGGTTTGCACATGGTTTTTGTACAACAGAACCTAATACTATCGTTCAGTATAAAGTAGATGAGTATTATTCACCTAACCATGAAGGCGGAATTCTATGGAATGATGAAACGATAGGAATATTTTGGCCAACTAATCAACCAATTTTATCAGAAAAAGATAGAAAACTGCCTAGATTAAAAGATACTAATATCAACTTTGTTTATGGAGATGATTTTAATTGAAATTATTAATAACGGGTGGGGCAGGATTTATTGGTAGTAATTTTATTCGGTATATGTTAAAGAAATATCCTCAATACCAAATTGTAAATGTAGATTTATTAACATATGCAGGGAATTTATCTAATTTAAAGGAAATATCACTAAATCAAAATTATAAATTCATCAAAGGGGATATTTCAAATGAAATATTCATAGATAAGCTATTTAAAAAAGAGAAATTTGATTATGTATTAAATTTCGCAGCAGAATCTCACGTTGATAGAAGTATTAAAACTCCCCATATCTTTGTCCAAACTAACATATTAGGTACACAAGCCTTATTACACTCAGCATATAAAACAAAAGTGAAAAAGTTTGTACAAATTTCTACAGATGAAGTATATGGGACATTATCTCAAACGGGGGCGTTTACAGAGCATACAATAATAGCTCCTAATAGTCCTTATAGTGCAAGTAAAGCTAGTGCGGACTTAATGGTACGAGCGTATCATGAGACATTCGGTTTACCTATGAATATAACTCGTTGTTCCAATAATTATGGTCCCTATCAGTTCACGGAAAAATTAATACCATTAACAATAACTCATGCGTTAAATAATAAAGATATTCCTCTATACGGTGATGGATTACATATAAGAGATTGGCTTCATGTAGAGGATCACTGTGTAGCTATTGATTTAGTTCTTCATGGCGGAACAGATGGGCACATTTATAATATCGGAGGAGATAATGAATATACAAATCTAGATATTGTACAAAAAATAATCAAATTCCTAAATAAAGATCAATCGCAAATTACATTTATCTCAGATCGCTTAGGACATGATCGACGTTACGCCATGGATGCTACTAAGTTGAAAGAAGAATTAGGTTGGACACCACACTATCTATTTGACGATGGGCTTACTCAAACAATTAAGTGGTATATAGATAACCGTACGTGGTGGGAATGAATTTTATTAACTAAAAATTACATAAGTTAAACGAGGAATTTTAAAATGAAGATACTGATAACGGGAGTAGATGGACAACTAGGACAAACTTTAATGCAAGTACTCAGCAGAACACATCATGAGCTATATGGTGTGAATCGAACCACGTTAGATATTACAAATAAAATAAGAGTTAGCTCTTATCTTGATAGGTTAAAGCCAGATGTAATTGTACACTGTGCAGCATTTACAAATGTAGATGGGGCAGAGAAAAATAAAAGGTTGGCATATGAAGTGAATGTATTAGGTACCAAGTATATTGCTGAAGCTGCAGGAAGAATAAAATGTAAATTTGTATATATTAGTACGGATTATGTGTTTGATGGCGAAAAGCATACACCATACAATCTTGTGGATCGTCCTAATCCATTAAGTCTATATGGAGAAACAAAATTGGCTGGAGAACATTTAGTAACAACATACACGAATAATCATTTTATTATTAGAACTTCGTGGATATTTGGAAAGGGAGACGGTCACTTTATTGCTAAGATAAGAAAAATAGCAAATCTATACGGTGAAGTCCGCGTGGTATCTGACCAGTTTGGTTCACCTACCTATGCATTAGATTTAGCAAATTTTATTGAAGAAATAATAGATACAGATCAATATGGATTATATCATGTGACAAATGAAGGAATATGTTCATGGTATGAATTTGCAGTTGAATTTTTTAAAGACTTCAATACAGATATCAATATAATTCCTTTAACGACGGAAGAATTCCGGCAAACAGCTAATAGACCTAAATATTCAGTGTTAAGCAAAGATTGTATTATTCTCAATGGGTTAAAACCATTAAGACATTGGAAGGAAGCATTAAAAGAGTATAAGGAACAATTAGATAGTAGATAATCATTTAATTTATATAAAGTTAGCGAGTGAATATATATGACTTTATTCAGTTTTATTGTGTCGTACCTGTTCGAGTCGCACTATATGCCTGATTACTGTACTTTCCTGGTTTGATTTTCAAATCAGAAAATTCTCTACTCAACAAGTATTTATGGTAATAAAAGGCTACATTTTATATAAAAATAAACCTTAAGGGGGTAGCACCACATCTTTATCAAGCTAATAAAAAGAAATGCTCCTAAAATGAAAAAACGCTATTCTTTCTGTAGAATCATACGAAAGGATGGCGTTTTTTATGTCTGTTTCTGTGTCTGACGAAATACAACTATTTGCTCAAGAGATTCAAAGTTTTTTATCTTCAAATACCTTGCGAGATATTGCTAGAGATGTTAGTTTTGTAAAAAGAACTAGTAAGTACCAAGCAAAGATTTATTGGGTGAGTCAAAATGTAGCTACGACTTCTTTAACTCAGTTATTTAGCTGTTTAGAAGCATCAGCAACAAGTCCTGAGGGACTAAATCAACGATTTAACAAGGCGGTCGTCCAACTCTTTTACAATACCAACTAGCCGAACTACTAAGCAAAAAAAATGGCTGCATCTATGTCGATTTCTTCTCCATACACTTCTGTTTTCAAGCGTATTCTTATTTTAGATTCAACTGCACTTCAACTTCCAGGATGTATTTTTATCGGTTTATCCAGGTGCAGAAGGATACAGCCATACAACTGGGATAAAAATTAAAATTCAGTATGATTTGTTAAGTGGAACCAGAGAAAAATAAGAATAAAACCTTTGGAACAGAGTGTTTAGCAACATTACGTCCTGGTGATCTATGTATTCGGGATTTAAGCTATTATTCACTGGATGATTTAGATCAAATGGACCAACGTGGCGTGTATTATATATCACGGCTTAAGAGTTCATTTTGTTTTCATTCATAAGTTGATGGGCATGTGGTGGTACCTCAATAAAATATGGACTTATATTCTCTCAGCTCTTGTTTCTTTTTCATAAGAAGTAATTTCCGCATTTTAAATAAAATCTAGATTTGCCAACGTAAATTAAACCCCTTTAGATATTGATACCGTTAATGCGTTTACTACAAACAGAATACTTCATTCCTTATAAATTCGTATTTAAAATGTATTTCTATTGTATAAATGATAAAAATAATAAGATATCTATCAATGAATATATAGTGAATAAAGGTTGAGTTCTATATATTATTATTATTTTTTATGTTAATTTATAGCTGTAGCAAAGAGCTACTAAAGCGGTTTTATCCTTGCTTACTAAAAGTAGGATTTTTCCAAAACTAATTTGAGGGAGTTGTTTTTATGGAACCAATTCAACGTGATGACTATTGGGGTTGTGCGTTAAAATGTGCTGGTCCTTGCCTCGGAGTTTGTGCTATTGATACGGCTAGCCCAGTAATGGATGCGATTGGAACAGCATCTGGATATGCAGGAGGACACGGTTAAACCGATTTATCAATTAATTTCATCGTTATTTAAAGCAAAGATTTAGCCAAAATCAAATTGAAGGAGTTGTTTTTATGGAACCAATTCAACGTGATGACTATTGGGGTTGTGCATTAAAATGTGCTGGTCCTTGTCTTGGAATCTGTGCTATTGATACAGCTAGCCCGGTAATGGATGCAGTTGGAACAGCATCTGGATATGCAGGAGGACACGGTTAAACCGATTTATCAATTTTGTTTTTATATACAAAGCCATCCATAGTAGGATGGCTTTTATTGAAATCAAAAAATAAGGAAGTGTATAGCATGAAGGAAAGAGGCTTTTATTTTAAAACTTCTAAAAACACCTATTTTTATAATGATGTTTCAGGTAACGTAGAATTAGCAGATAACTCTAAACCAGAACAATTAGTTTTTGGAAAGGAAAAAGTAACTCCCAAAGCAATTGATAAAAAAAACTTGTGTGATTTTATAAATAATAACGGTTTTAGTCAGCTTATCTTAATCGTCACTGAAAGCTGTAACCTAAGATGTAAATACTGCCTATATTCGGGAGAATATGATAACAACAGAACACATAATTATTTTAAAATGCAAACTGGTACCGCTAAAGAAGCCGTATTTAAGTATTTAGCAAGTGTGACAAAAATCAAACAAAACAAACCGTTTACTATTCCAATGATTGGATTCTATGGCGGAGAGCCGTTATTAAACTATGAACTTATTAAAGATATTGTTAGCTATGCGAAAGAAGTATATAACGGTAAAATATATTTTAATATTACAACTAATGCAACTCTTCTAAATGAAAAAAAAATAAAGTTTCTAATAGAAAATAACTTTTTTTTATCCATAAGTTTAAATGGTTACAAAGAAGAAAATGACCGAATGAGAGTATTTGCAAATAATAAAGGTACATTTGAAGTTATTATGAGTAAATTACGTTTTATTAAAGAAAATTATCCAGATTATTTTAGATCAAAACTACAAATTATTGATGTCTTTGATATTGGTACAGACTTATATAAATTGAAGAACTTTTATCAATCAAATGAATTAGTAAAAAATAAAATCTCGATTTTGTTACAAGTTTCAGATGTAGGGACTGATTGGTATGATCAGTACACAGATACAGATAAAGAAAAGTTTAATAATCAGATACATACACTTAGGGAAGAATTCAAAGAGAAAGTAATCACTGGTGAAAAACTAGATCCACTTTCCAGATTATTATTCGCTTTACCAATATATGAAATTATAAATAGACCAGTTAATGCTCCAATAAAAGAATTAAAGCCAGAATTTTTACCTTATACCGGTACTTGTGTACCAGGAACTAAAGTTGCTGTTGATACTAAGGGAGTTTTACATAGTTGTGAGAAAGTAAATGATAAAATGCCTATCGGTACAGTTAGAGGCTGGCTTGACATTGATGTAATAGCAGAAAGCTTAGAAAAATATAACCAGTACATGGGTACTCAATGTATTAATTGCCCTATACATCGTTTATGTCCAACATGTTTTAGAAACTTCATTGATAACGAAGGTGGCTTTGATAGAGAGTTAAGCAAACCTTGCAAAGAATTTATGAATGAAAAAAGGAATGCATTTAAAACCACTTATACATTGTTAGAACAAGGCATAAAACTAGATGGAATATTAAATATGTAAATTAAAAAAGGGGGCAGATAGTAATGAAGAAATACTTTAATTTATACTCCCATTGTGTTCCTGTAAATGGACAATTACGTAGTATATTGTATGACTTTAACAAAGAAACAGCATTTCACCTCAAGGAAAAAGAAAGTATAGTAATAAATCGAATAGTTAGTGGTGAGGAAATTAATTACATTAAAAAAGATATTGATTGTAACATTGTAGATAAATTTATAAATTTACTAATAGATAACAAGATGGGGGAATTTTCAAATCACTTTCTTCCAAGGGAAACCTATCGAAAGGGAGCAATTAAAAACTTACTAAAAGATGAAAATATTCCCATGAAAAATTGTTTTATAGAACTGCCATGTGATTGCCCAAAAAATTGTATACATTGTAATAATACTAAAATAAATGGTTGCTATAGTTGCAGAAGAGCTACACAAACTGGTAATAAGGACTTAGGGTTTTACTATAATTTAATACGAGATATTGTAGCTTTGAAATTTAATAACCTTTATTTTCATGGTGGTGATCCATTATTGGAATGGGATTTTACTAAAGAAGTATTACATTTTACATCTCTCCTAATTTCGAATGAACAGAACATATTCTTACTGACAGGTATTAGCCATTTAGAAAATGAAAAGGTAAAATTTATGTTGGATTTTAATATTACACCAATTATTAACATCGATTTTACAAGTCATAGTGCAGAAGATACTTTACGAACGGTACAATCTATAGAACCAATAAGCAACATCTTTAATGAAAATAGTAAAAATGTTATAGTAAATGTGTTGTTTAGTACAGAAAATTTAAGAAATTATAAGTTAATATATGATAAATTACACCAGATAGGCATTCAACACATAATTCCTTCAGTACTCATAAAAAGTCTAGATGACAAAGTGTTATACCATCAAAATTTACCAGTGTTTACAAAAGATATCAACACCTTTTCATATTTAGGAGAATACCATCCTTGTTTATCAGGTACTTTGGCAATTGGTGCAGATAAGAAGCTGTATCCTTGCCCACGAATGCATGAAGATCCATTAATGGATTTAGAACAAAATGATAGTTTTTTAGATTTATTTGATGAAAAAGCTGATATTCTAAAATACTGGAAGTTAGGTCTAGAAAAGATAGAACCATGTAACAAATGTGAATTTAGGCGAATGTGTGGAGATTGTAGAGCAGCGGAAATGGAGTTTTCAAAAAATCTTACAAAAAAAGTAATTTGCTCATATGTTTAATACAAATAGAGTTGTGGAGCGACGAAAGGAGGGAATTATATGGAATATATTAGGTTGGAGAATGTTAATAAAAAATTTAGCGGTGAATCATCCGTATTAAGAAATATTAATTTAACATTTAGATCTGGTGAAAGAATTGGAATTGTTGGTTCAATAGGTTCAGGTAAAACAACACTATTAAGAATTATTATGGGAATATATCGGCCGGCATCTGGTAAAGTAGTTCATTTTATAAATAAAAACCAAATAGGATATTTACCTGCATCTAAAGGAATTTATGATGAATTAACAGTACTTGAAAATTTGATATTTTGGACTAAAGCATTTAATAAATCAATTGAAATTGTTAAAGAAATCATTACTAATTTAAAAATGGAATCTATGGTTAAGAAAAAGGCATCCCAATTATCGTCTGGAATGAAACAAAAACTAGCGTTCGCATGTGCTATTATTCACAAACCAAAAGTATTAATATTGGATGAACCTACAGTTAATCTCGATGTAGAAAATAGAATATTACTAAAAAATATAATTAAGAACTATCTTCCTGATAGCTGTATTATTATTACTTCACATAATTTTGATGATATTGAAAATCTCTGTGAGCGAATTTTGTTAATTTCAGGAGGAGAAATAAAAGTTCAAAAGCAAATAGAGACTTTAAAAACAGAGTATAAAAGTTCGAAAGTACATATAAGGTTATTAGAAGATATATCAGAAACGCAACGGCAAGTAATACAACAATCATTTGGTCATTCTGTAATAACGAAGGATGAAGTTGTCTTTGATCGGGATACATATAGCTTAAACTCGGTATTACTTCTTTTAATTCAGTTGCAAATTAATATAAGAGACGTTATGGAAAATAGTATTATGTTAGAGGAAATTTATTTAAATATTAATAAGAAAGAGGGATAGAAAAGGTATGAAATCTTTAATTTGGAAAGAGTTTCGCCTTGTACAAAGTCGTTGGCAAAAAACGCTTCTTATACTTTTCATACTAGGGGCCCTATCCATATATGCTACAGTAAGTTTGAAAACCCTCTCTATTCCTATGAAGTTTAATTTCATACTAGGAGTAACATCGATTATCTTTATGTCAGAAATAGTATTTGAGTCTATTAAATCTGATAAAAGTAATAAAACTTTAGAAAAACTATTACCACTGTTTAGTGTAGAAAAAATTATATTGGCTAAAACTCTATTTGGTATGGTGACAGCAACCCTTGTGAGCATTATATACTCTATGGTGTTCTTTATTTACTTTGTTATATTGAAAAGTTTTCCGAATTTTGAAATGTTAATTTCTATATCTTTATTACCATTAATAAATTTATTGTTTGGAAATATTTTTACCGTATTAGTACTATTGATTGATAATATGTTTGTGACCAAAATTTTAACTATGATTGGTACAATACTATATATATTATTGTTCTCAAATTCTACAAATTTTGTATTAATTATTATTTCAATTGGCACACTGTTTATAGTTGCAGTCTTATTAAATATTGTAATAAAGAAACGATCTATAGAAAACATTTTTGAAATGTAAACTACCGATAGAAGGTGAAGATGTTGAAAGCTTTTATCGTACACTTTAAAAAAAATTTTATGTCCATATTTTTATTAGGATCTATAACTTTTCTAATAGCCGGTATTACAAATTCCATTCCTATTTTGTCACAAAAAGTATTCGATGAGGGCATATTAAAAAGAAATGTTGATAGTATAATTTTATTTACAGTTGTACTTATTACCATATATTTAATTCGAGGTATATTAAATTATATTAGTGATTTTGTATTAGCAAAAACTTCTTCTAAAGTAATTGCTGATATAAAAACTGAGATAGTATATAAAACTTTGAATATGCCAATGTCATTTTTTGATTGCAAATCTACAGCTTATATCTTATCTCGAATAAATGAAACAAATTCTTTATCGTCAATATTTACACCTACAGTATTTAGTTTTTTTTCAGCTTCAATTTCAATGACAGGAGCCCTAATTTATATATTTAGCAAGAGTATTTTAATATTTTTCATTTGTATATTATTTACACCATTAGTTTATATAATTTCTAATGGTTCACTAAGTGTAATAAATAAATATTCTAAGGAAATGTTTGAAACAAATGCTAGAACAAACAATAAGATCCATTCAACTTTTGAAGGAATAGTCACTTTAAAGCAACTAAATCAAGAAAGTAATGTTAATAAAACTATTTCAAAAGAGGTATTTAGTTTAGCTGAAAAAACAGTAAAACAAAGTAAAACAATTAGCAAAAGTTCACAGTTGCTCAATGTAGCAATTCTTATCATTCAATCTTTAGTTATTGGAGTAATTGCATATTTAATTACAAAAGGAAAATTACAGGTCGGAGATTATGTGTCCTTAACTCAATACGTTGGTATGGTTTATGCACCAATTACAATGTTTCAAGGGTTCAAAATTACTATACAACCTGCGTTAGCCGCTATGTCTCGATTAAATAGTTTATTTGGAAAAACTGTTCCCGATAACAAAGGAATAAAGGTGAATAAAATAAAAACTATTTCACTTGAAAATGTATCTTTTAAATATGAAACTGCAGATAAACAAATACTAAAAAATATCAATTTAGACATAAATACTGGAGAAAAATTAGCTCTTATTGGTAGAAATGGATCTGGTAAAACTACAATTGTAAAACTTTTATTAGGATTTTATCAAAATTATTTAGGAAATATATTTATAAACGGAATAGAATTAAGAAAAATAAATATAAAAGAACTAAGAGATAGAGTTGGAATTATACCTCAAAATATATATTTATTTGAAGATACGATTGTGGATAATATTAAAATTGGAAATGTTGAAATTACAGAGAGGGAATTTCAACAAAAAATTGATTTACTTCAAAAAAACGGTATTTTAACAGATTTAGATTTAAACAAAATCATTATTGAAAATGGAAAAAATTTATCAAAAGGTCAAATTCAACAAATAGCTTTTGCGAGGGCTTTTATTAAAGGGTTTGATGTCATAATATTTGATGAAGCTACATCTAATATGGACAAAAAAGCAAGACAAGCCTTTAAAAACTTTTTATCGCAGGAATTCTCAAGTCAAATATGTATTTTCATTAGCCATGATAATGAGTTAAGTAGTTTCATTGATAAAGAATTTGTTTTACCAGCTAATTTAGAGAATAAACAAAAGGAGCGATTACAATGAACATCTTTTATATATTTATGGTACTTATCGCAAGTATTATAATAATTTTTAAAGTTCGAAGTGGTGAATTAACTTTAAAAGTGGTTGCTATCAAATTTATTACCATTCTATTTATGCTGGGTTTATTAACATATATAATGATACAGTTCGCATAAAATTCGTGGAAACAAGGATTCTGGTGCAATTTACAAAAGGAAGAAAAAGAATGATAGCCGATCCCTAACAGGATTGTATTTTATACTATAAGCCCAAATAATTGAGGAATGAACTTTTTCTGATTTTAAAAAAATCAATTCCCTAAACGAGCTAATTTGTTCAAATTAATTGTAGCTATATATATTTTCGTCTAGAGAATACTTCATAACCTTAGCTTGATAGCAATATGGTACCGCTCCTTTATGAAGATTATTGACGTTTACAAAGTTTTAACAACAAAATAAAAAACCACTACTTTAAGTAGTGGTTTTTTATTTTACAACTATACATTAAATCGTAACAAAAGCCATTATACATTCGCTGAAAGATTAACAGTACATTTACTATTTTATCATATTTGCATTCAAATAAATGTTCCAATCTAGTGAACTTTCAAATTTTGACCAGATTTTAAAAACTTTAATATATTTATTCAATAAATAGGACATGGCAGCGATTCTTTCTTTTGGGTGTAATAAAAAATAGAATGTTTTTTGCCCATCACCTCGAAAAAGGAGAATAAGACAATATATCATAGAATCATTCCGTAACATATCTTTTTCAACTGAATTATGAATAAAATGAGATCTTAAGATAACTAATAACTTTCAAATTTTGCTTACTTCGATATAAAAGGTTTTTAGGGTACAAAATAAGTTCATCACGGAGGAATTTTAAATTATAAATCTTTCTTTGCATATATTTTCAGAGATATTAGCATTGATATAAGACCAATAACAATTGAGATAAAACAAGGCATCCATGTTAGGACAGTTGGTGAGAATGGAAAGATGATTTTAAAATCGATTTGACTTAATTGTAGACCCCGTATAAGAGTAGGAGCAACAAAAGGTATTAAAAAGGCAGTTAAAAGTGATATGATTTTTGTTTTGTCATAACCAAATTTAAATTGAAAAGGAAGGAGTATCCCGAATAAAATACTTAGAGTTAGAAACGTTATTCCAAGAGCACTAGCGCTTAGGTTTTCTATACCTGATGGTGCGATTACTGATATAATTACACGAATAATGGATGCACAAATAAAAATTACAAAAAGAAAAAGATACTTCGCTTTTACAAATGCGCTTCGTGTATATGGAGTTGCACAAAGTAAAGCAGCTCCCTTGTACTGATCCTCAAATTTGGATACTGTTCCGAACAGAATATATTCCATCAAAATCACTGTTAAAAGAAAGTTAACAAGGCCGCCATCATTTAATTGCAATTGTGTAGAAAGATATATAGGAGCAATAGCAGCAAAAACGAGTAAAATTACAAAATATTTTTTGACTAACATAAAGTCTTTCATTACTAAGTTAATTAGCATAGCTATTCCCCCCAATATATGAAAGCATAATATCCTCAATAGTTGGTCTTTCTATTAATACATCAGGCATGAGTCGACGTACGTCATCTTTTTTATTAGTAATTCCTTCAAATCCGTAGTGAGTTTGATGCAAATTTAAAAAAAGGGTTTTTGTTTGCTCATTAATGAAGCAATTACTGCCCTTTACCAATGCATGTGAGTCTATTAACATATCTTTTTCATCATTAACTAAAATTTTTCCGTCATCAATCAAAATAATCATATCAGCAATTTTATCTAGATCAGAGATAATATGAGTGGAAAAAAATACGCTTTTCCCCGGTTCTTTCATAAAATTAAGGAGAATATCCATTAATTCACTTCGTACTAATGGATCCAAGCCACTTGTTGGTTCATCCATTAGTAATAGATCTGCGTGGTGGGATAGAGCCAAAGCAACTGCAAATTTCATTCGCATCCCTTTGGATAAGGTAGAAATTTTCTGTTTTAGATTTAAATTAAACTGTTTAATGTAATCTTGAAAAACGGGTTCATCCCAATCAGTATAGGAAGGAGCAATGATATTTTTCATTTCTTTCAATGTTAATTCATCATAAAAATATCCCTCATCTAGCACAATACCAATTTTGTTTTTGGACTTTCTTTCATGCTTATCCATATCGTTTCCTAAAAAAATAATTTTTCCAGAATCTTTTAAAATTAGACCAAGGATTGCTTTAATTGTAGTGGTTTTCCCAGAACCATTGGTACCGATAAATCCTGTTATACAGTCGTTATTAATTCTAAAAGTAGCATCTTTTAACGAGAAATTTTCATAACATTTATTTAAATTATTTACTTCTAACATAACATTCATTTTTTATTCTCCTCCTTCATATACAAAAAGCATAAAAGATTACAAACAGGTCAAACTCTATATTAATTAAAAACGTTAAGATATTAGAAAGAAGCACTAAAAGAGAATAAGGAGTAAATAATCATTTAAATTAGTTCAATTTCAATTTATTGTAACTCTATAGTTTTTAAATTATTAACTTCAAAACAAAAAAGCCCCTTACTTTAGTGGCTTTTTTGTGGGTAATGAAGATCAAACACTAAATTGAAACACAATCCGTTACGCATTCACTGAAAGGTTGACCGCTTACATTATTTATTTTATCATAGTTGGATTCAATTGAATGTTCCAATCCGGTGAACTTTCAAATTTGAATTAATTTAAAATATAGCATGGATTTGTATTTTAAAGGAGCAAAAGTAGGGAAAGGTATGTCTCTAAAAAAGTAATAAATTTACTTATACCAACTTATGAAGGTTCGTACTATACATTTCAAATCATCATTTAGGCATTAATATTTTTGTTACGCCTCATTTCTTCCTTTATTTTACATAATAAAGAAGATAATATGAATGAAATCTTGCTAAGAGTATTTTTGAAGAAAATAAGCGGAAACATTCTTCTAAAAGTTATGAATTAACAACAATATTTGAAAGAAGATTGCGAAAATAAAAGAGTTATAAAATTTAATGGAAATTTTATAATCACCCTACTTTTTATTTAATTAATTTTCTCTATCCTATATATGTGCAGTTATTTATATAACACATTTATGTTAGAGAGGGATTCATACTTAACTAAACATTAAATAAAAAATGATGATGAAAGGTAAATGTAGGATAAAAAAATTAAAACGCTCATTTTCCCATTTAATTATTTATTTCTAATTGGATGTAGCAATAAATAATTAAATGGGAATTGGAGATTAGTGGATAATGATAATAATTGTACGATTTCTTATACGTTTAGCGAAAAAATAGAAGTTAATTCAGAAACCCCAAAAAAGAAAACTATATTGTTAATAAAAGAGTATACCGAAAAAATGTCAGATGAATTTAAAATTTAGGGGCATACACTTGGTTTGATAATGAGTGGATAAATATTGATTATGACAAAGATTTTACTCAGAAACAAAAAATGGTACAAGAGAAAGACAAATTGACAGAATATTTTCCAGAGGTAGAAAAAGCATGTATTTATAAAAGATAAAATTAAGATGACCTGGGAATTATAGAAGAAACTATAGAATGATAAAGATACTTTAGAGGTATCGTTAAAAGAAAATTAGATATTATATGGAACACCGACTGCTTTTGCTTGTTATCTATTCAAAGATATTTTTGCCCAAACTTGGCTATATGGGATACGTTCTATTTATAATGCTTCTACATCTTTAATGGAAGAAAAATATTAAATTAAAGTTAGTAAGGTATTTAAAAATATTTTTTATAGGGACATTTTTCACTTCTATCCTAAAAATGATAAGATTTGTATGTAGAAATGTAAAATTGTATAACCATTCAAAAAATACTAAAAGAATTTTTCGCTATAGGGAATAATAGGAATTTAAACTATCCTCTAAAAGAACGAAATACATAATAGTATTTTTAAAGATGGTATAAAATAGATTAATCAAGTTTTAAAGTGAAATATATGTAAGTAAAAGAAGAGGGAGAATAAAATGAAGCCCATTACAATTTTAATAGCTGATGATGACTTGGAGATTGCTGAATTAATTGAAATACATTTAAAAAAAGAAGGATACCAGGTTGTGAAAGCAACTGATGGAGAAGAGGTAATTCAGGTTATTCAATCACAGCAAATCGATTTAGTTGTGTTAGATATCATGATGCCAAAAATGGATGGTTATGAGGTAACGCGGAAAATCCGCACCAAACATTATATGCCAATCATTTTTTTAAGCGCGAAAACATCTGATTTTGATAAAGTGACAGGCCTTGTACTAGGTGCAGATGATTATATGACGAAGCCTTTTACACCAATCGAATTAGTCGCACGTGTGAATGCTCAACTTCGCCGATTTCTAACGTTAAATCAACCGAAAGTAGAAGAGGAGAATAGATCCGTTTTAGAGGTAGGCGGCGTTGTTATTGATTTTGAGAAACGAACGGTACATGTATACGGGGAGCGAATTGAATTAACCCCGAAAGAGTTTGATATCTTATATTTATTAGCGAGTCATCCGAATAAAGTATATAGTCTTGAAAATATATTTCAGCAAGTATGGACAAATAATTATTATGATGATAGTTATAGTACAGTTACAGTGCATATTCGTACTTTACGAAAAAAAATTGGGGAGGATAACAGAAATTACAAATTAATAAAAACGATTTGGGGAGTAGGTTATACTTTCAATGGTTAAAATCATGAAAAGTTTTCGATTTAAAATGATTGCATTGTTTGCGCTAAGTACGGTACTAGCAGCTGTTGTCACATATATTATGTATAAAGGATTATTTTATTTTAAAACAATGGTACTTCATGAAAATCCTTTAGATCAATTTAGGGAAACAGGAAGGGCATTTGGAGATAAAACATTATTTTTATTTTTAATTTCCTTTATTTTATTATCTATTTTACTTTTCTTCTTTTTAACAAAACCATACTTAAAGTATTTTGATGAGATTTCTAATGGTATTCATCATCTTGCAAACGGAGATTTTACAAATACAGTCAATATCTCATCAAATGATGAATTTAGCGATATTGCACGTGAAATTAATATCGCGAGTAAAAAATTAAAAGAGGCAGTTGAAAGAGGTGATTTTGCTGAAAGTAGTAAAGATCAGCTTGTTGTTAACTTAGCTCATGATTTAAGGACACCATTAACATCTGTGCTTGGTTATTTAGATTTAATTCTCAAAGAGGAGAACTTAACAAAGGAACAGATCAAATATTATTCTACAATTGCATTTGCAAAATCACAACGACTTGAAAGTTTAATTGAAGAATTGTTTGAAATTACACGAATGAATTATGGTGTGCAACAATTAGATGAAAAATCTATTAATATAAGTAAATTACTTATACAGCTAGGTGAGGAATTATACCCATTATTAGAAAAGAATCGATTAGAAGCTAGATTACATGTTGAGTCTCATTTATATATCAATGGTGACGGGAATTTATTAGCTCGAGTATTTGAAAATCTTGTAACAAATGCGGTTCGATACGGAAATAAAGGGAAATTTGTTGATATGAATGGATATATTGAAGATGGAGATGTTGTGGTACAGATTGTTAATTATGGAGATAGCATCCCTGAAGAAGAATTACCCTATCTTTTCGATATGTTTTATACGGGTGATAAAGCGAGAACAGTGCAGAAAAACAGTACAGGTCTTGGATTATTTATTGCAAAAAATATTGTTGAACAGCATAATGGAAACATTTCAGTACAAAGTAATGAAATTAGAACAATATTTGAAGTGAGATTACCAAAAGAAGAGCATTTAAAAATTTAATAAATATTTAATTTATATCCCACTTTTTATTTAATTAATTTCTTCTATCCTATACATAGGTTAGGTCAAGGAGGAGTTAGAAATAAAAAGTGGGCTTTTTATATTGCGCACCGTATGCGTTGAGCTTTTTATAACACAATGATTTTAAAAAGGTGATGTTTAAATTTTGAAATCTAATTTATATATCATTCCTGAAAAAGATTAACTAATTACACAAAAAGAAATAATGGTTTCCAAAAATAAAACATAGGAAAAAGTGAGGGTAATATGAAAAAAGTAAATAAAGTAATCATCGTTGGTGTGTTAACAATTGGTATAGGAGTTGGGGGGTATATGACGTTTGCTGGGAATTCTGAACCAGTTATGAACTATAAATTATCTGAAGTGATAGAAAAGCATATAGAGAATCAGCAAAACTTAAGTGGGGAAGTTATCCCAAATGGCATTGAAACCATTTCATTCGATCCGACAAAAGGAACGTATGATTTAGTAGTCCAAAAAGGAGAGGAAGTAAAAAAGGGACAGCTCCTTTTTAAATATAATGACCCTATCACAAAACAAGGCGTAACGGAAGCTGAAATACAAAAAAAAATTGCACAAAAAGAAGTAACATTACTTCAAAAACAAATTGATGTATCGAAACAAAAAGTAAAAAAGGAGAAAAGTGTTGGTCTTTCTGGGGAAGCAGTAAAAGCTGCAGAAATTGAAGTGCAACAATTAGAATCACAAATTGAAATGAAAAAGTTTGAAGTAGAAAAAGCGGATGAAATGATTAAAGTAGCGAGAGAGAAGTTAAACGCACTTTCTGTAACAAGCCCTGCTGATGGTGTAATTGATGATATTGTCAGAAAAGCTGATGAAAAAACAGGTATGAGCGGTATTACACTTCGTCAGGCTGGTCCATTTAAAGTGAAAGGTCAAATGTCTGAATTTGAACTTGCTAATATAAAATTTGGACAAGAAATAACAGTTTCATCAAAAACTGTAGCGGGTAAGACATGGACAGGAAAGGTAACAGAAATTGTTTCTACACCATTAAAAAGTATGGATGAAAACAAAACAGTTTCTAATTATCCATTTATCATTACCTTAGACAATAGTGAAGGCTTACAAAATGGTTTCCACGTATATGTAAAAACTAAATTAAGCGAAGCAACGGGGACAATCGTTCCAAAGACCAGCATCTTAAAAAAAGGTGACAAAAATGTTGTCTTTGTTGTAAAAGACGGAAAAGCAAAAGAACAAGTTGTTACGATTGAATTTGAAACAGGTAATGAAGCAAAAGTTTCAGGAGTGAAAAAAGGAGAAAAAATTATCTCTAAACCTACTGTAAACCTAAAAGATGGTATGGAGGTTGCCACGCAATGATTAATTTACAAGGCATTACAAAATCTTTTCAAAATGGTGAAGAGTCCATTCAAATATTGCACGGAATTGATGTAACAATAAATCATGGAGATTTCACTTCTATCATGGGGCCTTCTGGTTCTGGTAAATCAACATTAATGAATATTATCGGTTGCTTAGATAAGCCCACGACGGGTTCATATGAATTAGCTGGACAAAATATTTCAATCATGTCTGAAACCGAACTTGCTCATGTTCGTAATAAAGAGATTGGATTCGTATTTCAAAACTTCATGTTACTGCCACGACTTACAGCGTTACAAAACGTTGAATTACCACTTATTTATGCAGGAATCGATAAAAAAGAAAGACGTGAGCGTTCATTAGCAGCTTTAACAAAAGTTGGTTTAGCTGATCGTGCTACCCATCTTCCAAATGAATTATCAGGTGGTCAAAAACAACGTGTTGCAGTCGCACGCGCAATTGTAAATAATCCGAAATTTATTTTGGCCGATGAGCCAACAGGTGCACTAGATACGAAAACAAGTGAACAAATTGTAAATCTATTTTACGAATTAAACAAACAAGGCTCAACTATTATTATAATTACCCACGATCGTGAAATCGGGGAAGCGGCAGCACGTCGAATTATCATTCGTGACGGAAACATTGTTCAGGACTGGAGAGAATAAATTTGAATATAAACGAAAATATACGTATGGCCATATCTTCTATCTTTGCACATAAAATGCGATCCATTTTAACGATGCTAGGAATTATTATTGGAATCAGTGCGATTATTACGATTCTCGCAATGGGTGATGGAAATACTGCAAAGATACAAAAAGAGATTGAAGAGAGCCGCCATATGGATGAAATCTATATAGAGTATATCAATCCGGATTTTCCACTAGATAAAGCGAAAATCACACCGGATATGGTAAAGCAATTACAAGGAGTACCAGGTGTAAAGGACGTGTATCCACATATGAATATGGACGTAAAAGCCTATGTGAAATCAAAAGAAGCTCCTCTTAATTTATATGTGGGAACAGGTAATTTTATGCAGGATCAAAAACTAAAAATGGTACATGGGCGTGAGTTAACGGAGACTGAACTGGAAAAACCAATCCCTGTTGTAATTCTTAGTGAAGCTTTATTTACAAAACTGTTTGATACTTGGAATGATGATTTGTATATAGATATAAAGGGAAAACCATATAAGATTGCGGGGGTGTATAAATATGATAATATATGGCAATCAAATTTGCATGCAGGATATACATCGATTGACAATGCACCATTGATTGCAGGGGATGAGGAATATGATGCAGTGACAATAAAGTTATCTTCTTCTAGTGAGCGAGAAACTGTAGGGAAACAAGCTGTATCTGTATTAAATGGATTGAAACCACTAGAATTTGAGCATCTATTTACAGTAGCAGATGAGAAACAAAATGATTCGGTCGTAGAAGAATCATTCAATACGATGGAAATGGTATTCACTGGTGTTGCTGGAATCTCTTTAATTGTAGGTGGTATTGGTGTAATGAATATCATGCTTGTATCCGTTACAGAGCGTACACGTGAAATAGGTGTTCGAAAAGCACTTGGCGCAACACGAAGAAAAATATTAATGCAATTTCTCATCGAATCCTGTATTTTAACGGCATTGGGCGGGGCAATTGGTTTTGGATTAGGTATGTTCTTTGCTTGGATAGCTGCATTCGTAGGTGGATGGCCATTCATTATATCCCTAGATCTCGGTCTACTATCTGTTGGAATATCTATAGTAATCGGTATTGTCTCTGGTATACTTCCGGCTAATAAAGCAGCTAAATTGGATCCAATTGATTGTCTACGGTATGAGTAAGAATAGTGACAGGTTTAATTTGGTAGTAAGATGTTATCATAAAAGAGTAAATGTTCTTATGAGTATTGATCCTTTTATGAAATACTGTCATGAAGTTCCCAGCAAGCTGAAAATTTCTAATTCCATTTATGCATATGTGGAATATTAAATGAAATTAGTGTGTTATAGATATACTGCATGGAAAAACTCTTGCATAATTTATCAATTTTCTGTAATTGAGATGTTTCAAGTCGATTATAAAGGAGAGGATATGCCAAAAAGAGGTAGAATCTTGGCGTGCATGAGTAATATTTTAATCGAATTAAGTTATTTATTAGCTTATTTCATTGGTGAAATCGTTATATTAATTTTGTATTTAAACGATCTATGGGTTTTTTCAATAAATTATATAAAGAGGTATTATGCTATGAAATTCGAAGACAAGCGTATGTTAGGAATCCAACTAGGTTCTTTATTACTGACAAAGGAACATCAGTACTTAGTTATTAAAAAAAATGAAAATTATTCGTTAGTTAATATTAATAATTTAGAATGTGTGCTATTTGAAGTTCCTTTGGAACACGTAGAAGAAATGGTGATTGAGGATTTAAAGGAGTCAATTCAAGAAATTGTAGCTCCTGAACATATTAAACTGGTAGCTAAAAATATTTTATAGAGGTATCTTCACATTACTATAAAGCTAATATAAATCTGTGTCTATATATAGAAAAGGCGCCATTCTTTTTGTAAAAATATACGAAAAGAATGGCGTTTTTGTACGTCTATTTCTGTATCTAATGAATTACAACTATTTGCTTAAGAGATTCAAAGTTTTTTATCTCCAAATACCTTACTTGATCTCGCTAGAGGTGTTGATTTTGTACAACGAACCAGTAAGTACCAAGCAAAAAATTGACCGCTTTTATGCCGATTTCTTCTCCGTACATTTCTGTTTTCCAGCGTATTCCTATTCTGGATTCAATTGCATTTCAACTTCGAGATATATTTTCATCAGTTTATCCGGGGAAACAACATGATCGTACTTACGGCGCTGTGTGTGCCCCAACTGTGACCGTGAATGATTTATGTATCCGAGATTTAGATTGTTTTCATTTAAAAGACCTTCAATATACCCAAGATAAAGAGGCCCACTATATCTCTCGTATCATGTTGAATCCACGTATTTATTAAAAAAATCCAAATCCTAATTATTTTAAAAATGGAGACGTTAATGACCGCCCTTCAACCAAAACAATACTTGAAGTTAGATTGCCAAAAGAAGAGAATTTAAATTTTTAATAAATATTTAATTTTTACCCCACTTTTTATTTAATTTATTTCTTCTATCCTATATATGTTAGGTCAATGAGGAGTTATAGAAATAAAAAGTGAAGCTTTTTGTTTTGTGTACAGTATGCGCAAGGGGCTTTAAATAATACGATGATTTTAAAAAGAAGTTGTTTATATGTTGAAATCTAATTTATTTATAATTCCAAATAAAATTAACTAATTATACAAAAAATAATAGTTTAATTGTAAGGTGTTAATAAAAAAGAGTGAATTAGGTCGTTAGTATTCCCTCTTTTTGCAAATAAGGATTTTTATGATGTGCCCATCAAACTAATTTTCTTGTATGGGTTAACGGAATTAAAGAAAATTAACGTGCTATAGATTTTAGAAGAAAAGAGTGATATAGAGATGAAAATAGTGTTAGAAGCAAAAAATATTAAAAAAGTATATGACACAGGTGGAAATAAATTTGAAGCATTAAGAGGTATTAACTTACAAGTGAAAGAAGGGGAGTTTGTTGGCATTATGGGACCGTCTGGTTCTGGCAAGACTACGCTATTAAATGTTATTTCTACAATTGATAATGCGACGAGCGGTGAGATTTTAATCGATGGAAAAGATATTGTAAAGATGAATGATGAAAAGCTGGCGTTATTCCGTCGTAATCATTTAGGTTTTATTTTCCAAGATTATAATTTATTAGATACGTTAACGGTGAGAGAAAATATCGCTCTTCCACTTGCGCTATCAAAAGTGGAAGCGAGAGAAATTGATCGATGCGTTTTGGAGATTACGAAGAAGTTTGGAATTGATCATATTTTAAATCAATTCCCATATCAAGTATCTGGGGGACAGAAACAACGCTGTGCAGCATCTCGTGCAATAGTTACAAATCCAAGTATGATTTTTGGAGACGAGCCAACAGGGGCGCTTGATTCTAAGTCAGCAAAAGATCTATTAGAAAGTATGAAGTCATTAAACGAACATGATAATTCAACAATTTTAATGGTAACGCATGACGCGCTTGCGGCAAGTTATTGTAAACGAGTTATTTTTATAAAAGATGGTGAGTTATATAAAGAATTACAGCGTGGAAAATTAACACGTAAACAGTTCTTCCAAGAAATAGTTGATGTAATGTCCGCAATTTCGGGAGTTGCAATGGAGGGCCTTAACTAGTAGTGATTTTAGAACACACAGCGGAAGTTTCTAAGGAAACTGGAACTCTATTTTAAGCATGAAGTATGATACTTATTATTCTCGTGACAATATTTATTATATATTTTAATGGATTTTTCACACATAATTGTAAAAATGCAATAGGCACTTTAAGTTAAACTGTGAAACTAACAAAGTGGTCTATTCCCCACTGACACAAATATTTATGGAGGTCAAAAAATGACTTTATTTGATATCGTTCAACGTAATATACGGCGTAATTTTAAGGAATACATACTCTATTTTGTTTCCCTAACTATGAGTATGGTTATCTATTTTATTTTTGCCTCACTTCGCTATAGTGCTCAAATAAAAAAAGTAATGATTAATAATGTGGTGGTTAATGGTGTTCTTCAATCATCCAAAGTAATTCTCATCCTTTTTATAGCAATATTTATTATTTACTCTACTAATTTTTTTATGAGGAAGCGTAAAAAAGAGATAGGATTGTACTCTTTATTAGGTATAACTAAAAAACAGATTAGTACTATGCTATTTTTGGAAACCATTATAATGGGGGGCATAGCTTTAATAATTGGAGTACTAATGGGGAGTTTAGGTTCTAAATTAGCTTTAGAACTGCTAACAAATTTGATGAAATTGAATGTAGCTATATATTTTGAGTTTTCTATAAAAGCGCTAATAGATACGTCCGTGCTCTTTTTGGCTATTTTATTATATACTGCATGGAAAAGTTCTCGTGTAATTTATCAATTTTCTTTAATTGAGATGTTCCAAGCCGATCATAAAGGAGAAAGCATGCCTAAAGGGTCTAAAATGTTGGCGTACATAAGTATTATTTTACTTGGAATAGGTTATTTGTTAGCAACTTTTTTCAATGAGGTTGTAAAACTTGTAAGGACTCCTGGGAATCCGGAACCTATGTACATCCCGATTATTATTTTGATTGCAATTGTTCTTGGAACGTACTTTCTATTCTCTTCTTACACAGTAATTGTATTAAAGAAAATGAGAAGTAAAAAAAACAAACTTTATAATGGTATGAACATACTAAATATTTCACAGTTGTTATATCGGGTAAAAGGAAACGCGAAGTTACTTGCGATCATTGCTCTATTAATTGCTGTAGCTTTAACAGCAATTAGTACTGTTGTATCAGGGTATTTCGGTGGGAATTTGGTAGCAAAAAGCGAGGCACCGTACAGTTTTTCATATAAAAAACAAGAGGATGCGATTGAAAAGCACATACAGACTGTTTTCGAAGAGAACAAGAAAAAAAATTCAATTATCCGTGACTTTGAAGTTGAAATGGTAACGATTAAGGGAGGCCCTTTTGAGGAAAAAGCAAATACAAATCTACCCAATCCCCCTTTTAACATACCATATGATTTTCAGCTTATGTCCCAATCTATGTTGAATAAAAATGCTAAACATATGGGAGTGAAGAAAGTCGACTTAAATCCGGGGGAAGTATTTATATATAATCTACATGAGGATAAGAATTTTGAAAAAGGAAATAGACTACAATTTCCCCTTAAAGTTGAGCCGAAAATATCTGTCATTCAGGACGTCAAAATTCGTAAACTAACAAATTTAGGGGATTTGGTTGTCATTGTACCTGATCAACTCTATGAAACGATTAAACAAACTCATCAGCCTTATGTTGTAAGAAATATTGATGTAACACAGCAAAAGGATAGTGAGAAACTGACTGAAGAATTATTAAAAATATCATCTAAAGATAATGATTTGAAAATTGGCTCTTTTTACAAAGCATATGTAGATGTTATGGATATGAATGGACTTACGTTATTTGTTGGTATCTTTTTAGGGGCTGTATTTGTCCTGGAAACAGGCTCGATTATCTACTATAAACAATTATCTGAAGCATATGCAAATCACAGATATTATAAGACTCTTCGTAAAATCGGGGTTACGAAAAAAGAGGTAAGAAAGTCAATTTCAAAACAAGTTCGATTTAGTTTTATTTTACCTGTAATAATCGGACTTTCTCATAGCTTATTTGCTGTCCCAATACTAACAAGTATGCCTATAGATACTATCATGATTCCTATTTTAATGGGTAGTGGTTTATATTGCATAATTTATTTTGGGTATTATGTATTAACTGTTTATTCTTATTTTAAAATTGTGTATAAGTAATAACTAATAAATGATTTTAATATTTGAAGAGAAATTTACAAAGTTCTAAATAGTAATGAGTAATGAAATGAACAAAACCAATATTCTTAACATACAGGAATCGGTTGTTTCTATATGAAAAGTTAAGAAACTTTAAATATAAAAGCGCCCTTTAATGGGATAACTAAAATGCTAATTTGATTTGCTAAAGAACTATAACGTCATATGCCTTTACATGCTTTAAAACTCCTAGCTAAATAAAAAGGGAAGATAAACTTAAAACTGTTTGCTTACTTTATAAGTTAAATATTTCTAGGGGGGAATCTTATTTTATTGAAAATTGAAATGTTAAGTAATATTCCTATTGCTATTAAATTAACCATTAAAGAACTTCCACCAAAACTTATAAATGGAAATGGAGTACCCGTAAGAGGAAATAGTCCTGTAATACCACCTAAATTTACAATGGATTGCATACCAATCATACACCCTATACCAATTGCTATAAAACTGCCAAATGGATCTACACATAACTGTGCAATTTTTAAAGAGCGAAGTACTATAGTCAAAACTCCAGCCAATAGAATAAATACACCAATAAATCCTAGTTCTTCAGAAACTATTGCCATTATAAAATCAGTATGTGGTTCCGGAAGATAACCTGTTTTTTGTATGCTATTTCCAAATCCACGACCAGTGATTCCTCCAGAGCCAATGGCAATAAAAGAATTTGCAAGCTGGTATCCATTTCCTTGTGCATCAACAAAGGGATTGAAAATCGTAGTAATACGTGTCTTTTGAACTTCTGACAAACTATATTGAATTAAAAAATATAGAATAGGGAACCACAAAATAGAACCGATGGCAGTTCTTTTGATTAGTAGATTTATATTTATTCCTGAGCAAAAAAATATGCTAAAACCTATGCCTAATATTAAAAGTGCTGATCCTAAATTTGGTTGTTTAAAGATAAGAAAAAAAATTGTAGCTAAAAAAAATAAAAGTTTTCCGCTACTAATCCAGCTATTATTAGCTTGTTTTTGTCGTAATGCAAAAAAACGGGCTGTTACGAGTATTGTTCCTAATTTAAGAAATTCAGCTGGCTGTATTCCAAAGATCCATGATTGAGCATTATTTACCACTTTTCCTTTCCATAAAACCATAATTAATAAAAAAATCCCCCCAACCATAATAAAGATTGAGACTATTCGTTTTTTCCATATTTCATATGGGAGTATAGCACAAACTACTAACCCTATTGTTCCTAAAAGTAGCTTTGTTAATTGAGAATCAACAAAGTGTCTACTTTTATAACCGTAATGCTGAAGAGCTACAATGGAACTCGCACTATACATCATGATAATACCTAAAGTACATGTTATGAATAGAGGGAGGAGCAATAGATAATCGAGTTTTAATATTTTTTTCATTTTAATATCCTCCTAATTTAAAACAAAACATAATATTACATTTGCTAATGAATAAAATCTTGTTCCCGTCACTTACTAAATAGGATTTTGTTTAGGCAGATTTTATTGCTTACACCCTATTTTCTTACGCAAAAATCCCCCTAGTATGTAACTAGGGGGATTTAAAATGGCATGACTAAATAAGGCTTTTCCCCCTAGTAGAGCTTTGGCACTATACAACGTAAAGTAATGAAAATTCATTACTTAGCTATCTTAAGAAGAGCCTTAACCCGACAATTCCTGTTCTACCCATTGGCGTCTTTCGACATTTTTGGGCAATAGCCTGTGTTTGTATAGGAGCCTCACCTAACAGGTTCAGCAATATAAATTTTATGTATTTGTTTCTTGTAGCAAGCATAAATATATATTTTTTTCTTGTCAAGTAACCGCATTGCTAAAATTATATGTTTTATAGCGTTATGATTCTTTGAAAAATGTTGTGAGAAAATGTATGTAATCATTCCGTATAAGTACATATTTTAGACTTGTAGCGTATAGTTTGATTAAGTAGTTTAACCATATAAATTTGATAAACAGTAAAGCAGATTTTAATCATAAAAGAAGATTTTTTTAAGAATGGAATTGAAAGTGAGTTGACAAATATTAAATTCTGGTTTAAATTTTGAAGTAATTCAATAATCTTTGTTAGGTGAGGCTCCTGTATAGAGAAACGCTGCTGCCCAAAAATGTCGAGAGACGCCAATGGGTCAACAGGAACGGTCGGATTAAGGCCCTTCTTAATGTAGCTGGTTATAAAAACCTATGCTATACAGTGCTAAAACTCAACGAGGGAGTGGTATACGATTTGATAGAAAGGCACCTCTGTGATTTTGGCAGGGCGGTCTTAATAATCATTTATTTGTATTGTGAAAAAACCTTTACTCCTTTTTGAGTAAAGGTTTTTCTGTTTAATTTTATTTATTTTTATCTTGTCTATATTCAAAAAGGAGGTAATTCTAACTAATGAATTGATTGCAATGTAACTATTATTGCTCTAATAAAAAATCTAAGACAGATAAAATAAAACAAAACCACTCATGAAACTCTAGAGTCTCCCTTAGCAATATGAGGAGGAGTTAACATGAAGAAATTATTAAATGAATTACTTGTAACCCCAAAAAATTTAGATGCAGAGAAGGCTTTACGTCTTCCTTCGTATGATGTTGCGCAAGAAGTAAAACGGTTTTCAATTGAAGATCAAGTCATATTACTAAATACAATACCTGTATTAAAAAGCTCTAAAATTCTTCAATATATGAGTGCAGAAGAAAAATATAATATCTTAATTCACTTATCTGAAAATAAAGCCAAAAAGTTGCTAAATTTACAACCGATTGATGAATTAGTAGATTTACTTCTAGCGGTTCATCCGGAAAAACAGGCTAAATTAATGGCGTATCTAGATAAAATTACAAAACATAACGTGAAAAAATTGATGACTTTCAAACCTGAAACGGCGGGAAGTCTTGTAACAAGTGATTTTGTTGCAGTTAGAGGAAATTGGTCAGTAAAAATGACATTAAAGTACATTAGGGAAAATTCTAAAAATGTAGAATCAATATCTTATAGTTATGTTCTTGATAATCACGGTTATCTTAAGGGAATCGTTTCCATACATGAGTTATTACTAGCACCAGATGAAGAGATATTATCTACTATCATGATTCAAGAGGTAATTTCAGTACATGCTGAAATTGATCAGCAAGAAGTTGTAAAAAAGCTACTGAATTATAATTTAGCAGCAATACCTGTCATAACAGCAAATAATAAAATGATTGGTATTATAACATTTGATGACGTAATGAATGTTATGGAAGCAGAAGCTACAGAAGATATTCAAAAGTTAGGCGGAAGTGAACCATTAAATCAATCTTACTTTGAAGCTAGCATTTGGAGCATTTTCTTAAAACGTCTACCATGGTTATTACTTCTTTTTGTTGCTGAGGCATATACAGGTACAGTATTAAAGTATTTTGAGAACGAAATTGAAACTGTAGTTGCCCTTGCTTTCTTTGTTCCATTATTAGTAGGTACTGGAGGGAATACAGGAACACAGGTTGTAGCAACAATTACTCGTGCAATTGGTATTGGAGAGATGAAATTTAAAGACATTTTCCGTGTAATGAAAAAGGAACTTGCAATTGGTATGCTTCTTGGACTTGCACTTGCGGTAGCTGGACTCACTCGTGCTTATATGTTAGGTGTTGGAACAGAAGTTGCACAAGTTGTAGCAATCACTTTATTATTTATTGTTATTTGGGCCTCTCTTGTTGCAGCTGTTTTACCTTTAATTCTAAGAAAATTAAAACTGGATCCTGCAGTTGTTTCAGGTCCATTTATTACAACATTTGTTGACGGAACAGGATTAGTAATTTATTTCATGGTTGCAAAAACGTTATTAAATTTGTAAATAAACACTGAAAAAAATAAATGTGGAATAAGTATTTTGCCTTGATTACTAAAATATAGTGGGAAATTTAGTAATGAGAAAATCAAACGCTTTTGTCTGTAGATAAATAATATTTTAATGGATTTATTGAATGTAATAAATGCTGGAGGATAAAACTATGAAACATCTAAGGAAAATCTTCAAAAGAATCTTGCTTCTATTTTCTATTTTAATGATTATTGGCATAGGAATATTATTTAGTACTAGCTATGGCCGAGAGCTTCGTATAACAATCGCTGGGAGTATACTAACTTCTCAGCATCCACAATATGCGAAATATACATTCCTATCCCAAAAGGAACTAGATAAACTGCAAGATAGAATTAATCATCCGAAATGGTCAAACAGTGATGAGCATATTTATAAAAAAATAGTAGGAAAAAGATTAGAAGAATTAAAAAGTCAGCCATTAGAAATTAATGTAGAAACAATTAAAAGTAATAAAGATAGTCGCTTTCTATTCGAAGGAAAGTTAGTCACTATTAGTAATCCTTTCAATATTAAACTTGTTAGCCATCAAGGAACACAGGGTGCTAACAGGGGAGAAAAAATTAGTGTAATGGCAAAACGTAATCATGCACTTGTTGCTGTGAATGCAAGTGGATTTGCTGATGAAACAGGAAGGGGTGGAGGAAATGTTGCTACTGGCATAGTAATAGAAAATGGGAAAGCTATTGATACGAATATGGATAGAAATACCCCTACAATTATTACGGGTTTAACAAAGTTTGGGCAAATGATAACAGGAAATTATTCTACCCAACAACTTCTGGATAAACAAATCGTTTCAGCAGCAGGATTTATGCCACAGTTAATTGTAAATGGAGAAAAAATGATTACAGAAGGAGACGGTGGTTGGGGTTCTGCTCCGCGAAGTATTATGGCCCAAAAAGAAGATGGTACAATTATGTTTCTAGTCATTGACGGTAGACAGACGCATAGTATAGGGGCTACGTTAAAAGAGTGTCAAGATATTCTATATGAAAAAGGAGCAGTAAATGCAATGGCTATGGATGGAGGTTCTTCTGCTACGCTATATTTAGGAGGAAAGGTTATAAATTCACCTTCTACATTATCACATGAAGATCGTTATTTACCGAATGCTTGGGTGGTAACAGCAAATCCGAAACAGAAAATAAATATGACGATAGATGGAGAAAAAGTAAATTCCGAAACATTTGATAAATTTGATACAAATATTATATCTAATTAAATAGTAAAAAGAAGCAAATGTAGTAAATATGAAATGTTTTTATAAACCAATTAATGTAAAATTTATATTATGTATTTTTTATACAATAAAAC
>NZ_NTVM01000054.1:0-5450 GCF_002558005.1 Bacillus sp. AFS012607 | reverse complement strand
TTCCTTTAAAGTATCGCATGTATCATTCTCCTCAACACATTTTCCCTACAGTTTAGCTTCATTTAAAAAACTTTGCAACAGAACCTTTATATGCATATAGTGGTGCTTTTATTTGGGTTAATACATTTATTGGGCTTGGATGGAAACTTAATGACAAATGGAATTTTGTTGAATATAGTTTGCATCATTATGTGATTCGAATTTTAACAATTTCAGCAGTCGTTATATTTATTGTTTGGTTATGCTTAAAAAAAACAAAAAATGCTAGTTTACTTATTTTTTGATAGAAGTAACATATAGTTCTCTCGTTATGATGCCGATAATAGCTATCGTTTATGATTTCATTTTTTCTAATGTAATTCGATGTGATTTAGAAAGATAGATTGGGAATGAAATCTGGTTATCGATAATGAAATTTTTGTATATGTAATGGATATCGTATATAAACCCCTAATCTGTCTGTTTTTAAGACAAACATGGGATTATATATTTTGTTGAAATATAAGAAAATTAAATTAATTAAAGGGTGATTAAAAAATAGAAATCCCTAGACGGGAGATGATAGTTGCAATTGCTTGTTTAAAGTCTATATTAAGATATGTTTACTAACTAATAAATCAAAGGATTTTTTCTAGAAGTGAATATTAAATTAGTTAGTTAACTATATACTCTTCTAGGGATGTATTTATCATTCTTTCGAACAAATGCTGTAAATTTTTATTTTATCTTTTTACAAATTAAAATTCAAAGGGTGAATAAATAAAATGGGACAGAAAGAAAACTTTATAGGCACTTGGATATTAGGCGAATTTTACATTATGAAATTTAATGGGGTACATGTATACCCTTTTGGGATAAAGCCTAATGGAATACTTATGTACAACAAGGATGGATATATGAGTGCTATTATTACGGGTGAGAATCAACCAAATGACGTGACTCTTGATTTTAAAAATACTTCAACTGAAGAACAAGCATTAGCTGTCAAACATATTTCATATAGTGGTGAATTTAAAGTAAAGAAAAAAATAATCACTCATTACGTACATACAACTCTCTTTCCAAAATGGAAGGATACTGAACTCAAACGATACTATTATTTTAGAGGGAAAAATAAATTAACTTTAACCACAGAATCTATAAATATAGCTGCAATGGATGGAATAGGTGTATTAAATTGGGAGAGGCAGATTTAAAAACTGTTGATTTATTTGAAAATTAATAAATTAAAGGAGGAAACAAAAATGGAAACAAAATACGTTAAGGAAATACATTCTAAAGGCTTTAAAGTATACATTATTGATGATTATGAATTAGGTTGTCCAAAACGAACTGGAACGTACGTTATACATGAAGCTGGTGATATTACATTAATTGATACATGTACGAGCCCTTCGATTCGATATATTTTAGCTGGGTTAAATGAACTAAAGGTTGAGCTAACTCAAGTTAAAAATATTATCGTTACACATATACACATTGATCACGCAGGTGCTGCAGGGCTTTTAATGAAATGTTGCCCTAATGCCAAATTATTTGTACATCCTGAAGGAACAAAGTTTTTGTGCGAGCCGCATAAGTTAGAAGAAAGTCTTAAAATAGGATTCGGGAATGACATATTTAATAATCAGTTTGCTCCCCTAATAAAAGGAACTATGTCAGGAATGTTTGCTTTTCTTAGTGGAATGGCTGGTGCAATTTTAGGAATTACTTTAAGTTATATACTTGGATTGAAATTAGGACTGCCGATTTTGAATAAATACGGATCTAAAATCCATATTAAAGAGAATCAAATTGAAAAAACACATGTTTTGTTTGAAAAGTACGCTCCTTTCTTATTAATAATAGGTTATTTCAGTTTGAGTGTAAAAAAGTTCTTACAATGATACAGAATATTCATAATAATTAAATATATTTTTTCGATTTACTTTGTTAATCGAAAAATAAATAATAGTTACTATACTATTATGCGAAAAAATTCCAGAAGGAATACCTGTGAAAATCAGTAAACTAACTGTAATTTTTTGTTGAATATTTCTAAATGATGCTGTTAATTAATGGACGATATCCTTATACTTATGGAGGAACTTTCAATGTATGGTAATTCTTTAAATATAGGACATATTATTAAAGAATTAAGACAAAAGCGTAATATGAGACAAGAGGAATTAGCGTATGGAATATGTTCTCAAGCAAATATTAGTATGATTGAAAGTGGGAAGATATATCCTAGTACTTTTATATTGCACCAAATAGCTTGTAAGCTAAGAGTACCATTAAATTATTTTTTTTTAACCAATGATGGTGGTATGGAGAAATATAAAAAAAATACAGTTAGACAAATAATTCAAAAGTTTTTAAGAGATAAAGATTATACTCAAGTATTACTCTTTATCGAAGAAGAAAAAAAAATCGGTACTTTTTCCAAAAATAAGTATGATTTACAGTTTCTAATATGGATAGAGACCATTTGTTTGTACCATACAAATAAATTAGATGATCCGATTGTTTCATTAAAAAAAGCGCTTAGAAAAACATTTACAACTTTAAATCACATCACAGAACAGGAATTACTTATTTTGAATAGCATAGGAATTATCTTATCTGAAGAAGGAAAAAACAAGCATGCTATACGAATTTTAAGGTGGGTAAATATAACTTTAAATTCAAATTATTATATTTCAGATTATACTTTGCTGATAAAAAATACATATGCATATGCACAAGCATTATCAAGACAATCATCATATCATCAGGCGATTAAATTATGTGATAAAGCAATTAATTATTGTCTATTTATTGAATCTAGCTTTTTAGTTGGTGAATTATATTATGAAAAAGGATTAAACTTATATTATTTGAAGAATTTTTATGAGGCGCAATGTTCTTTTAGTTATGCAGTTCAGATTTTTGAAATAAAGAAACAATCGCAGTATAAAGATTTTGTACTAGATAAGATTGAACAATATTCTTTTAGCTCTTTACCTTCTATTAAATAACTATAGTCTTTCACTTTAGAATATTGGAAGAAAAGATGTAACAAAAAAGAATTTACTTACGGGAACGAATAAGCCAAGTTGCTAATTAATAGATAGAACTATTAAATGAGTGGGGAGAATATGATGTCATTACAAAAGCAGATTATGAAAGCATTACATGTGCAGCCAGTAATTGATCCAAAAGTGGAAATTCGTAAACGAATTGATTTCTTAAAGGACTATGTAAGAAAAACAAATGCAAAAGGATTTGTACTTGGCATTAGCGAGCCGTTTAGCGCAGCTTGCAGTCGAAGAAATTCGAAATGAAGGTGGAATTGCAAAATTTATCGCTGTGCGTCTTCCATACAAAGTATAAAGAGATGAAAATGATGCGCAATTAGCATTACGATTTATAAAGCCAGATCAATCAGTTGCTTTTTACAATGGCTCAACTGTTGATGCCATTGTAAATCAATATGTAAATTCATTAGGGGAATCAATAACAGATTTCAATAAAGGTAATGTAAAGGCTCGTGTCCGTATGATTATACAATATGCAATTGGTGGACAACAGGAATTACTTGTTATAGGAACTGATCATGCTGCTGAAGCTATAACTGGATTCTCCACAAAATTTGGAGACGACGGTGCAGACCTGCTGCCATTAACAGGATTAATGAAACGACAAGGGCGTGCTTTATTACAAGAGTTAGGTGCTGAAGAACGTCTTTACTTAAAAATGCCTACAGGGGATTTATTAGATGAAAAACCAGGTCAAGATGATGAAATAGAATTAGGCATTACTTACAATCAACTAGATGACTATTTAGGGGTCACACGACCGAAAAAAGAAAATTGTACGTTAAGGAATATTTTTACATATTATTAAGAAATAAAAACACAGAGAAAATAATTTTCCCTGTGTTTTTATTTCTGTTTTATTCTATTTTACCGTAGTGGCCGTAAGTTTTCAAAATTCAATTCTTGATTTAAATTCCAAATATAATCTCCTGTAAGTGCGATATGTTCCCAGCCTAATGGAGAGATGTGCTGAATATATTCCTCTGGAATATGAATACCATTATTCCGTAACGTTTCAATTGCACGAGAGATATAGATAGAATTCCAAGTTACAATCGCAGAAATAATGAGTTGAAGTCCACTTGCACGATGCAATTGATCTTCATAGGATCGGTCACGAATTTCTCCTAATTGATTAAAAAATACAGCTCTAGCCAAAGAATTTTTACTTTAGCCTTTATTTAATTCAACCTGAACTTTTCTTCTGTGTTCAGGATCTTGTATCCACTTTAACATATATAAACTTCTTTCTATTCGGCCGATTTCACGAAGTGCGATAGATAAACTATTCTGTCTAGGGTAAGATGATAATTTTTTAAAAATCAGGGAAGCTGTAACTGTTCCTTGTCGTACAGAGCTAACTAAACGTAATATTTCATCCCAATTTTCACGTATTTTCTTTACCTGAATTGTTCCGCCAACCATGAAGTTAATATGGTCATATATTGTTGGAACAGATAATGTATAGATTTTATGATTATCAATCGTTTTAATTCGTGGTGAAAAGCGAAACCCTAACATATGGCACATTCCAAATATATGATCAACAAAACCCGCGGCATCTGTATAATGTTCTTCAATTTGCAAATCTGTTTCATGGTACAGTAGCCCATCAATAATATGTGGTGCTTCTTCTGAGGAACTAATAACTTGGACATAAAATGGATGATATTGATCTGATATGTGTATAAAAACTTAATCCTGGGTCATGACCATACTTACCATTTACTTGTGCTAGGGGACTGGAAGTCCCACCGGCGCGAAAAAATTGTCCATCTGAAGATGAAGTAGTGCCCTCTCCCCAATAGGAAGAAAAGGGTTGTTTATGATGAAAATTTGCAATATTTCCAAGCGCTTTCGTATAACTTTCATCTCTTATATACCAATCTGCTATCCAAGCTAGCTGAGAATATGAGATATTTGGACAAGCATCAGCCATTTTACTTAATCCTAAATTAATTCCATCTGATAAGATAGCCGCAAATAAAATTGATTTTTCTTTTGGAGCCTTTTGAGTGTGAAGATGAACAAAGTGTTTGCTAAACTGTGTCCAAGTATCTACTTCTACTAATAAATCTGTTAATTTAATACGCGGCAATAAGTCATACACAAGTCGAGTAATTTCTTCTACATCTTCTGGAACCATCTTTTTTAGAGAAGCGACTTGTATTTTACCTCCATATATCGTTACACCTTGCAAATCTTGATTTGCAATTAAACAATTGACTTTTGAAAGCTCTATATCTAATTGTTCAAAGCATTTGTTTAAATATTTCTCTACATCTTCAGTTGGGGTATATATTTTCTGATTTTCAGATAATTCATAACTGTTTTCATGTTTTTCAGTTTGAAATTATGGTGGGTTCTGTTGCAAAGTTTGAAAAAACACAA
>NZ_NTVM01000053.1:0-825 GCF_002558005.1 Bacillus sp. AFS012607 | reverse complement strand
GTTTTTATCTAGAAAAAAGAAAAAAGCGGCACCAAAGGTAAAGAAAAGTATTGCGGAAATTATGCAAATTGTAGACATGACGGAGGATGGCATATTTGAACTGAAAAATGAGGAGTTTTTAGAAATTCTTCAAGTCGAAGGTGACGATATGTTCTCTAAGAATAGCGATGAACAAGCATTTGTCATTTTCTCACATGCGTATTTCTATCAAGCCTACAAACAGTCCATTAAACTCGTTTTTTTAAACTTTCCATGTCAAACAACCGAACAACAACGTTATATAGAGAAGAAAATTAAAGAATGTACCAGTCCTTTGTATGAACGAATTTTAAATCAAAAGTTAAAAGAACTG
Source organism: Bacillus sp. AFS012607 (assembly GCF_002558005.1). Classification (NCBI taxonomy): domain Bacteria; kingdom Bacillati; phylum Bacillota; class Bacilli; order Caryophanales; family Bacillaceae; genus Bacillus; species Bacillus sp. AFS012607. Next base: position 473 of record NZ_NTVM01000053.1, on the reverse strand, counting down.
CAGTTTTTAGAATGGGGCAGAACAAATCGGGAAGCCTTCTTATTTATTTATGGAGAAACGGAATTAATCGTAAAAGAACGTGTAGATGCAGCAAAGCGATATATCAAACGCTCTACTGAACTATTAGAGGTGGATGAAGAGAAAAAGTTAGAGCTTATGTTTAAATTGTTTAATCAAAATGCAAAATTAGGAACGAAAAATATATGGTAGTAAGGGGGCAACAATATGTTTGCGTTCAAGAGTAAAAAATCTAAAAAAGAAAAACAAGAGGAACTAAAAAAGAAGAAAGGTTACAACCCCTTTTTAGTGGCTAGAGTTCAGCCACAAGGGGGAATTAGTTTTAAGGAAAGTTATTTTCAAACAGGTGATGGATTAGGCACTTGCATTCATGTCTATGATTATCCAACAGAGGTAAATGATTTTTGGTTAGAGCAAATTATGAATATGCCAAATGTGATCACAACATTAGATGT
>NZ_NTVM01000052.1:0-900 GCF_002558005.1 Bacillus sp. AFS012607 | reverse complement strand
CTTTTCTTTACCTTTGGTGGTGCTTCTTTCTTTTTTCTAGATAAAAAACCTAAAAGTTTTGGATTTTTCTTTTTCGAATCGTCTTTCTTTGGCTTTTCTTTCTTCTGTTTTTTTACTTTTGGTTCTACTTTTGGTTCTACTTTTGGTTCTACCTTTGGTTCTACCTTTGGTTTTTCTTCTTTCTTTTTGTCGGGTACCACCTTCACAATTTCTTTTGGTTCAGAAATTGATTCTTTTACATTTTTTTCGTTAAATCGAAATGCATTTTTCTTCGGTCTTTCTAGTTGTTTTGGCTTTTCTTTCTCTACATCTTTTTCGCTGAATAACGCCATATGTGATCCCTCCCTTATTGATCGTTGTCAATGGCGCAATATGCACCTTTCCTTCTTAGCAAAGTAATAATCAATACTTCATACATTCGTTTTTGAGGATTCGTACTTGGTCGCCAAATCATGATAATTGCAATAGCTACCATGAAAAGAATAAATGGTAACTGAAAGGACTCATGTACGAAGTTCCTAAGAATCATCGTTACAACTAATAAACCAATTAATAAAAAGAAATCTATTAAATAAAGCACTTTATTAATCCGTAATTCTGTACTGATTTCCTTCGGAATCCGATAGCTTCTCATCGGGATTCCCTCCTTTTCGACAATAAAAAATAAGCGTACGATTACGCTTATTTTTTATCCGTATTCTTTTTATTTTTGTTTACAATATCTCTCCAACTTTTACCCGTATTTTGACCCATNNGTGTTTCTTGACCTCTACTTGCTGCCACTTCTTTATCACTTTCATAAGGAATAATTGGGCTACTATGTGTCACCGTTACGATGTCGGCTGATACCGGGCTACTTCCGCTTGGTACTGATTTTGGCGTTTCCATTGGTGCCGGGCT
>NZ_NTVM01000051.1:0-9946 GCF_002558005.1 Bacillus sp. AFS012607 | reverse complement strand
TATCGGATTTTCCGATAGGGGCTTTTTCTATTTCTCATAGAAACAGATGTTAAATAATTCCGAATCTTATGATAAAATTTTATAAGCGCTTACAAATAATGAAGGGAGGTGATACAAGCTATACGAAATCGATATTCAATTTTATAGAAAAAAAGGAGGATGTCTAAATGACAAAGAAAACAGAAATTCCATCGCATTTAAAACCATTCGTATCCACACAACATTATGATCAATACACACCGGTGAATCACGCTGTGTGGCGTTACATTATGAGACAAAATCATAGCTTCTTAAAAGACGTTGCTCATCCAGCCTATGTGAACGGACTACAATCATCTGGTATTAATATAGATGCAATTCCAAAAGTAGAAGAAATGAATGAGTGTTTGGCACCAAGTGGCTGGGGCGCTGTAACGATTGACGGACTTATTCCCGGCGTAGCATTCTTCGATTTTCAAGGACACGGATTACTACCGATCGCAACAGATATTCGGAAAGTAGAAAATATCGAGTACACACCAGCTCCAGATATCGTACACGAAGCCGCAGGACACGCACCGATTTTACTTGATCCTACATATGCAAAATATGTGAAACGTTTTGGGCAAATTGGTGCAAAAGCTTTCTCTACAAAAGAAGAACATGATGCATTTGAAGCTGTTCGTACATTAACGATAGTAAAAGAAAGCCCTACTTCTACTCCTGATGAAGTTAAGGCTGCTGAAAATGCTGTAATTGAAAAACAAAACTTAGTTTCTGGTTTATCAGAAGCTGAACAAATTTCACGTCTTTTCTGGTGGACAGTAGAATATGGATTAATCGGAAATATAGATGATCCAAAAATATATGGTGCTGGTCTCCTTTCTTCTGTTGGCGAAAGCAAACATTGCTTAACAGACGCTGTAGAAAAGGTTCCATTTTCTATCGAAGCATGTACAGGGACAACTTATGACGTAACAAAAATGCAACCACAACTATTTGTTTGTGAATCCTTTGAAGAATTAACAGATGCGCTTGAAACATTTTCTAAAACAATGGCCTTTAAAACAGGTGGAAAAGAAGGTTTAGAAAAAGCAATTCGCTCTGAGAACTATGCAACAGCTGAGCTAAATAGTGGATTACAAATTACAGGTACATTTAGCGAGACAATTGAAAACGATGCAGGTGAATTAATTTACATGCGAACAAATTCGCCAACGGCATTAGCGCTTCATAATAAACAGTTAGCAAATCATTCTACTTCTGTACACAGTGACGGATTTGGAACACCGATTGGATTACTCACTGAAAATATTGCATTAGAAAATTGTACAGACGAACAACTACAATCATTAGGAATTACAATTGGAACTATCGCTGAGTTTACTTTTGCAAGTGGTATTCATGTAAAAGGAACAGTAACAGATATTGTAAAAAACGATAAGAAAATTGCTCTTATTTCCTTTATCGATTGCACAGTTACTTATAACGCCCGCGTTTTATTTGATGCTTCATGGGGCGCATTTGATATGGCTGTTGGCTCACAAATCACTTCAGTATTCCCAGGTGCCGCAGATGCCGCAGCATTTTTCCCAATGGATGAAGAAGTTCACGAAATTCCTGCTCCACTTGTACTGAATGAACTTGAACGTATGTATCAAACAGTGCGAGATATTCGAAGTGAGGGGATTTTACACAACGCGCATATCGATCAATTAGTAGCAATTCAAGAAGTATTAAATAAATTTTATGCGAAAGAATGGTTGCTGCGCCTTGAAATATTAGAGTTACTTTTAGAGCATAACAAAGGGCATGAAACATCGGCAGCATTACTACATCAACTTTCTGCCTTCACAACTGACGAAGCTGTAACACGCCTTATTAACAATGGTCTTGCGTTACTTCCAGTAAAGGATGTGAAAAATGATGCTAAGATTAACTGAAGAAGAAGTTCACGAAGAATTATTGAAGGTAGATAAATGGATGGTAAAAGATGAGAAATGGATTGAACGAAAATATATGTTTTCCGACTACTTAAAAGGAGTCGAATTTGTCTCTGAAGCCGCCAAACTATCAGAAGAACATAATCACCATCCATTTATCCTTATCCAGTATAAAGCAGTTATTATTACTTTGTCATCTTGGAATGCAAAAGGTTTAACGAAACTAGATTTTGAGCTTGCAAAACAATTTGATGAACTATTTTTACAAAACGAAAAAGCAATTATAAGAAAATAAAAGGAGAAGCCTTTTTAGGCTTCTCCTTTTATTTTGAAATGGATACAATGTCCAAATGGATCCTCGACTTGTAATATTCCATCTTTGTACGTAGCAATCTTGCCAATATTTTTTAAGCTTTCACATACTTGCTCTTTTTGTTTTTCATTCGCTAGTACAACTGTGAAATATTTCAAACCAACAGAACCTGGCATTTGCGGTGGTACCCCTTCACCTTGCCATGTATTTAAACCGATATGATGATGATAACCACCTGCAGATACGAACAATGCTCCATTACGAGCTGGAATCGTTACTTCAAAACCAAGACCATCAACATAGAAACGTTTCGCTTCCTCTAAATCAGCTACATGAAAATGAATATGCCCCATCACAGTACCAGCTGGAAAGCCATTCCATGTACTTCCTTGCTGTAATAATTCTTCACCAGCTAACGGGTTACTAACAAATGGGAGTTCTCCATTCTCATCACGCCAAACTTCTTTTTGTCGATCATGATAAATTTCAATCCCGTTTCCATCTGGATCAGCTAAATAAAGAGCTTCACTAAAGTAATGATCGGCTCCGCCATGTAGTGGATATACCATCTCTACAAGATGACGAAGAACATTCGCTAAATCCTGCCTACTTGGTAATAAAATTGCGTAATGATATAACCCTGTTCTTGCTCTTTGCTTCGGAAAAGCTTCTTTCTTTTCTTCAATGATAAGAAGTGGTTNNATCATTTTCATTCCCAAATGTAACGACTGCTTCTTCTTCTTTTAGCACCTTCATACTTAGTACTTCCGTATAAAACTCTAGTGATTTCTTTACATTAGATACGTATAAATGAACAACATCAAGTGTTGTATCGGGATGAAGTTGAAAACTCATCTTGTTAGCCCCCCATTTAAATTAATTCTTCTTTGACATTTTTTCTTTTAAGAAATTATCTACAAAACCATCAGCTTTTGCAACAAATAAGTATGCACCCATTGCTAATAATGCAAGTTCTAATTCGAAACCAGGATTTTTTCCATCTCCCAATAAACCAGCTGACCATTTCACTTTTACGATTGCTCCAACCATAACAAGTGCAAATAATAATCCAATATATCTTACACCTAAACCTAGAATTAATAATAGACCTCCAACTAATTCAAATGTTGCTACACCGTATGCAAGTCCTCCTGGTAAACCAATGCTTGTAAACCACCCTGCAATATTGTCAATTCCTGATTGGAATTTTGTTAAACCGTGCATGAAGAATGTTACCCCTAACACGATACGAATAATTAAGTTACCAATATGTTGATTCATTTCATTCTCTCCTTTATAGTTTTCTTATACAAAACTTTTATTTACATTACAAAACATACACTAATTTTTTTTATTCGTCAATTCATTTTCACTGGGAAAAAATATATTTTTTTTGCTATGATACAAATAGTTGTTTACAAAAAGGAGCTTGATTTTATGAATATTGGTTCTGCAATACGTGAAATTCGTCAACGTAGAGGCATAACAATTGCACAAATTTGTGAGGGAACAGGTCTTTCTAAAGGCTTTATGAGTCAGGTTGAAAATAATAAGACATCACCATCTATCTCAACTTTAGAAACGATCTCCAATTTTTTAAATGTTCCCCTTCCCTATTTATTATTAGAACAAAAAGATCGATTAAAAATTGTCAAAAAAGAAGAACGGAAATACAGTGTATACGGCAAAGATGAGCAAAGAATTGAACATGTTGCGGAGCAAGGGGGGCTTCGCCTATCTTTAGTAGAAATCCCTACTGGGTTCCCGAAAGAAAACTCACCAAATGCCCATGAAGGGGAAGAATGTCACCTTGTATTACGTGGGAAATTAGAAGTTCAGCACGGTGAAGATATTGCAATTGTAGAAGAAGGTGATTCTTTCTCATGGAATGCATGCGTTCCTCATATTGTTCGTAATATAGGAGAAGAAACTGCATTATTACTTATCTCTAGTTATGCGGAAAATCGAAAACGTGTTTACTAAATAATAAAAAAGAAGCCTGATTAACAGGCTTCTTTTTTATCCCCTTATAATTCCATAACTTGTCCCAACTAGTACCGTCTTTTCATGCTGATTGCGATAAACTGACTCGATTGAAACTTTTTTATAACCTTCCATTTGCTCAATATTTGTTAAAGTTAATTCACAAGTGATCGTATCTCCTGTAAAAACTGGTCTAATAAACTCACTTACTAATTCTCTTGCTATGTAATGTAACTCTTCGCCCACCTTTGTTCCGATACTAGCAGTCAATAAACCATGAACCATTAGTCTTCCGTTTTCATCGTATTCCATATGGTGTCTACCTTTATCACCTGTAATATTTGCAAATTCAAAAACTTCCTCCTCAGTAAATCTTCTTTCATATTTAAATACATCCCCAACTTTTATACTCATTTTTATCCCCCTAATAATAAACGGAATTTTCTTTTATTTTATCATAAAAAGAGCCTCAATCCATTCTCTATTATCAAAAGTCTCAAAATTACCTCGCTATACTTTTTTACTTTCCGTTCATTTATCGGTGACCATCTCTTTTCGCGACTTGATATCCATAGTACGCACATGTTCCATTTCTCGATAGCTCTCTAACTTCAAATCCACAACTTCTATAAAAATCAAAATTGTTCGCAGATGTATGCGCAAACCAATCACCGTGGGGAAGTTTTTGCAAACAAAGAGCTACAAGCTTCTTACCTAATCCCTTCCCTCTATATTCACACTTCACAACTAAATTTACTATATTCGCGATCATAATTCCATCCGAAATGACCCTAACCATCGCAATCATCTCTTCTTCATCCCAAATTGTGAAAGCCCATGTTGAATTTTCAAATGCTATCGTAAATTTTTCAATTTGCCAAGAAGGGATATTATCATTACTCCAACCGGCATCTTCAAACAATGCTTTAATTGCATATGCTGGTACGCTACTCGTTCCCTCACGAATAATAAGTCCATTATGATAAATGTACATGTAATCCCCCCTTTATTTTCATATACCATTCTTCAAAAAACGCAATTTACCTTTAAAAAAGTAATTTTTCATCCAACACGTTTAATGGAATAAACAAGAACATCCATCCCATGAAATAAAGTTGTTTTCTCATAGCTGAGCCCTGTCTTTCTAGCAACAAATATTGAGGCGGGATGATTCGGGTTAATGAGAGAAATTAATTTATTCATTCGTAATGCTTGGAAACCGTAGTCTCGAAATGCTGCCGCCGCTTCTTTTGCATACCCTTTTCCCCAATACTGAGGAAGTAACCAATAACCAATTTCAATTTCCTCTTTTCCATCAATCTGCTGCTTTACCAGCCCTGCATGACCAATTCTTGTTCCCGTTTCCTTTTCAATCAATACAAATAAACCGAGACCGTTTTTATAGCTAGGAATGACCCACTCCTCCAAACTTTTTTTACACTGTATATATGTTTTTAACGTCCCATTTCCAATATAGCGCATTACCTTCTCGTTCCCCCATAGTGAAGCATAGAACTGTAAATCATCCATTGTATATTTGCGAATTTGTAAACGATCTGTATGAAACATGCCTGCACTCCTTTCCACTAATTTATTCTTAATTTCACGATCATGTTTTGTATGCATACGAAATGTTACTATTAATTATAAAGTGAAACTTTANNCCGCAAATAGCGGGATAAATGAACCCACAATAAAATACAGAATATTCATTCTTAACGACTAAAAAAAGCAGTAGACAAATTTCGTCTACTGCATCCATATCATAACTAGTATTAAGAAAACTACAGTTGAGGGGGTGTAGGATTTTCAAATATACTAGATACTTATCCCGTTCTAACGGGCGGTAAACTTTCCAATTGTTTCAAGTGAAAAGTTTACCGCACATAAGAACTTCCTTCGTTCATTAAGATAGTATTGCTAAATAATCATATACACGCTTAGATTTCTCTCCACCCATTCGTGCATGCTGAAGAAGAGAAATGCCATGAGGACCAGATGCACGCAATGCTTCTGGTTGAGCTACTAAAATAGCTTGTACAACTTCTAATTCACCAAGCATAGCTGCTGCAAAAATATCCATCCGAGCACCCTTTTCTAGTAAATAAAGAGCAATATCTTTACGACCTACATGTGCCGATGCCCCTAACGCACTTTCCCAATCTGATCCACCCCAATTATAAGAGGCGTGAAGTAAGCTTGGCGATTCAACCAATAGCTCTTGTACTTTCTCTAAATCCCCGTGAGCTGCCATAACAAATTCTCTTACTAATTCAGTGGTAATACGCTCTTCTGTTTGCATCGCTCTTCTCCCCTTTTAGAAATTCGTTTCGGTGTAAAAAACGGCTTGTCACTTCCTTGAAAGATATCTACATCTATGCCAAATACATGTTGAAACATTTCATGGCATAGCACTTCTTCTGGTATACCATCATACTGAATCTTTCCTCGCTTTAATACGAGTAAACGATCGCTATATTGAGCAGCTTGGTTAATGTCATGTAAAACCATTATAATTGTCATTCCATACTCCTCATTTAATCGTTTCACAAGTTCCATTACTTCCAACTGGTGAACGATATCTAAAAAGGTTGTTGGTTCATCCAATAGTAAGACATTTGTACGTTGCGCTAGCGTCATGGCAATCCAAGCACGTTGCCGTTCCCCTCCTGATAAAGAATGTAAAAGACGATATTCATACCCTTCAAGATTTGTAACAGACAATGCCCAATCAACAATTTCTTCATCTTCTTTATTTAAGCGGCTACTCCATGATTTATGTGGACCTCTTCCGAACTCAATTAGTTCTTTCACTGTTAAATCTAATTGATGATCATGCATTTGTGGTAACATTGCTAATTGCTTCGCTACATCAGCACTCTTCATCATATGAATGTTTTTCCCATCTAAAATGATGTCCCCTTCGCTTTGTTTCAGTAGCCTTGCTATTAAACGAAGCAAAGTAGATTTTCCCGATCCATTCGGACCAATTAAACTAACGATTTCTCCAGCCTTAATATGTACATTCATATTTTGCATTTGAAATCTTTCAGAGTGTGCATAAAACACTTTGTTAACGGAAATCACGTTGTTTTCCTCCTCTATGAATTAAATATAAGAAGAACGGACCACCTAAGAAGGACAGTAAAATACCAACAGGCAATTCGATTGGATCGAACCAACTTCGAGCTATTGCATCCGCAAAAACAAGTAATACACCGCCGCCAAGGCATGATAAAGGTAGCAAATATCTATAATCATTTCCAACTAATAAACGTAGCATATGTGGTACGACAAGACCGACAAATCCAATAAGACCAGATACACTTACTGCAATTCCAGCTAATAATGTACTTACTACGATTAAATAAAACCGACTTTTTTCCACGTTATGTCCTAATAACTTTGCCATTTCATCTCCAAGCATTAACACTCGAATATGCTTAATGCCAAAGAAAGCTAATATAATGGCGAATATTGCATAATAAATAATCATGTTTAAATGTGCCCAACTTACACCACCAATACCACCCGCTAGCCACGGTAACACGGATTGTACTTTGTCACTATGTAATAACATTAATGCTGACGTTGCTGCACCAATTAATGCATTGATCGACACCCCTACTAAGACGATTCTTGAAGGTGGTGCCCCTTTTTGCCATGATAAAGCATAAATAACCATCGCTGTTATGAAAGCTCCTAAAAACGCCCCTAGTGGTAAAAAAGCTAGATGCTGTGGGAATAAAATCATGATGACAATTGCTACAAGGCCTGCCCCAGATGAAACTCCGATAATACCAGGATCTGCAAGAGGGTTTCTCATAACCCCTTGCAGCAGTGTACCAGATGCAGCTAAACATGTTCCTACTATAAACCCAACGAGCACTCTCGGTATGCGAAGATCCCATACAATTCGATGTACTGTCGAACCCTCATCTTGTATACCTGTTAGAATGTCTCGTACAGAAAAGGATAAACTTCCTGCGAAAAGACCGTAAAAGAGGCCTAGAATTGTTAATACAACTAAAGTAACTGCTATTATCCATCTTTTTTTCGCAAAAGGATGTTCCTTTTCTCTTACTACTTCACTACTTTCCATACGTATCATTTCCTTACATCTTGTATACTTTTATACATAAAGTCCATTGCTTCTGTAACTTTTGTCCCAGGATTAGATCCAAATAAATCAGGTGGCAAAATAACTACGCGGTTTTGTTTTACTGCATCTAAATTTTTCCACGCTTCATTTTTCATCATTTCGCCTTCGAATGCTTTTTTCACACTTGTTGGATCTCCGTGTGTAATTAAATAAATCACATCTGGATTCGCCTCAATAATACGTTCTACACTTAGCTGTGCATATTGCGGATATTCTTTCATTTCTGGAAAATCAGAAGCAATATTTTTTCCGCCTGTTTTTTCTAAAATATCACCTGATAAAGATGTTGGTAATGCCGCTAAATAAGTACCTGGTGCGCCATACACTAGCAATGCTTTCACATCGCTCTTTTTCTCATATTTCTTCATTTGATTATTGATTTTTTGATTAAGTTCTTTTGCTTTATCTTCTTTCTTCATTGCCGTTCCATATAATTCAATATTCTTTTGAATATCTTGTACAGAATTCGCAGAAGAAATGATTACTTTCGTTCCCTGTCCTTCAACCGTTGGCACATTCTTTTGGAATCCATTGTTAGCAACAAGTACATCGGGCTTTAAACTAGCAATTTGCTCAAAGTTCGGTTGATGTGCATTCCCGATTACTTTTGCTTTCTTTAACTCCTCTGGAAGAGTTAATTTCGTATCCGGACGACCTACTACTTTTCCACCTAAAGCATGAATAATATCCATGTCTCCCATACTTAATGTTGCAAAACTTTCTGGTACTTTATCGAATGTTACCTTTCTCCCTGACAGGTCGGTAATTTCGATTTTTTCTTTTCCTTTTTCTGTTTTGGTTGCAGACGCTTTTTCGTCCCCTTTGGCACTGCAACCTATTAACAAGAAAAAAATAGATAAAATCGCTGTAAATAGCGTAATAGATTTTTTCATTCCTTCACCTCTAATTGATAATGATAATCATTAACTACTATTCTACTTTAATTGATAAGGATTATCATTGTCAACATGAAACGCATACATTTTTCTACAAAAAACAAAAAGCGCGACAAAAAGATTCTTTCTTTTCGCCGCGCTCTAGTTAACAATATTATTCACATTCATTTTCCTCTAACTGGTCACGCATCACTTTCACACGCTGAAAGAAAAAGAACGATAAACTTAAAAATATAACGATACTCCCCATCATAACAAAAAATTGGATTGTCTCTTTTGCTCCATCCGGAATCAACAAGCCAACCATTAACAATGTACTTACAGCGAGAAGAATTTGTCCGAACCTAGTATAATCTTCTATTTTCCCTTGTAATTCTTTCATTATATTCTCACTCCTCCATTTCACTTTATCATATTCTATGAAACTGAAAGACCAGTAAATACAGCCATTCTGGGAGATGTTTTCCAACAAAAAAAGAGCCGCTTTACTGCGGCTCTTTTTTAATCATTATTCACCTTTATATGCTTCCATATAAATTTCTTTCAGCTCTGAAATAAGCGGTAACTTTGGATTAGCAGTTGTACATTGATCTTCAAAAGCTCTTTCTGCTAATACTCCAACAACCTCTTCAAATTGCTCTTTATCTACCCCTTGTCCTGCAATACTCAT
>NZ_NTVM01000050.1:0-15469 GCF_002558005.1 Bacillus sp. AFS012607 | reverse complement strand
TGTTCTATATTACACCTCTAATCTCTAATCGTCAATATGTTTTTATAAAAAATATAAAAAGGCTTATTTCTTTTAAAATAAGCCTTTTTATCACATATCATTCTATTCATTTATTATTTTTCTATAATTGGTAAAGAGACGATAAATTGAATAATACCATCCCTATATTCCGCTCGAATACTACCACCTTGCAACTCAACAATACTTTTCGCAATCGCTAAGCCAAGTCCCGATCCTTCCGTTACTCTACTTCGAGATTGATCCTTCTTATAGAAACGTTCAAACAAATTCACTAACTCTTCTCTCGTAAACTCTTCACTATGATTCGCAATTACAATTTGTATATCCCTACGCTGCCTTTGAAGAGAAACTTTTATCTCTCCATCATCTTTACTGTACTTAATCGCATTCATTAGTAAATTATCAAATACACGAACCATCTTTTCCGAATCAATCGATGCATAAGTACGTTCCTCAGGAAACTTCTTAACAAACGTAAGTCCATGTTCTTCCGCCTGCGGTACTAACTCTTCTATTAATTGCTCAAGCAACTCATTTACACATACTTCTTGTTTTTCTAATACAACTTGTTCATTTGTTAACTTCGTATACTCAAATAAATCTTCTATTAAATTCTTTAACTGCTCCGACTTTACAAAAGCAATTCTTGTATACTCATCATGTTGTTCTTTATTTTCATATTTAGAATCTCGAAGTAATCGTAAGTAACCCATAATAGAAGTAAGTGGTGTACGCAAATCATGAGATACATTTGTGATAAGCTCATTTTTCTGCTTTTCTAATTTACGTTCCTTTTCTATATTATTCATAAGCTCTTCCGCCATATTATTAATATTCTCAGTTAAAGACGCAATCTCATCTTCACCTTTTTTCTCAATGCGGTACGCTAAGTTACCTCTTTCTATTTCCTTTACACCTTGTGCCATTGCTTCAATCTGCTTCATCTTTCTCTTTGTTATATAGAAGAAAGAGAAGATGAATACAAGGACACCAATTAAAAATGGGAATGGTCCTTCTACTTTATAGTACACTACCTCTCCTTGAGGAATCCCACTTACAAACATATATAAGTTCTTACCTTCAATTGTAATAGGCGAGAATGTAATAAACTCTTTTCTTGACCTTTCAATATCATTATTATTTGAATAATTGATAGCAAATGAAGTCGCATTACGAATTGTATTATGCAAATTAATTTGTTCTTCTTGCGCTTGCTTCGTTTTATACAAAACTTTACCATTTTCGTCAGTAACTAATATTTTAAAGGCATCATGCCCTTGCTCTAAATTCTCATTTTCTAGCTCTATCATGTTTTGTACAGCATCTAATTTATTTTCAACAACCATCATTTCCGCTGTACTTTGAGCTTTACGATTAATTTGCTCCATACCATCTCTGTAATTAATCTCGGCATGTTGGCTAGCATCTTCAAAAATAGGTGCTACTATCTTCGTTGATACAAAGAGACCTAATAACGCACAAGCAGTAAACGCCGTAATAAGTTGAATCCTTATACTCCGTTTCACGCTCTTTATTATCTTTTCAATTAATTCTCGAATTTTCCGAACGTAAGTAAACGGATTAAATATCTTTTTCAATCTTATATCCCACTCCCCATACCGTTTTTATATATCTAGGTTTCCTTGGATTCTCCTCAATCTTTTCACGCACTTTTCGAATATGCACCATTACAGTATTATCAGACTGGAAAGATCGTTCGTTCCACACCTTTTCATAAATTTGCTCCGCACTAAACACCATACCTGGATTTCTAGTTAGCAATTCTAAAATTGAAAATTCCCTCGGAGTTAGTTTCACTTCTTCTCCCTCTACAATAACTTTATGGGTCGAGATGTTGATTTTCATCTCTCCAATTTCTAACTCGTCCTCATTTTGGACAGCGAAACCATTCATTTTCATATAACGGCGTAACTGAGATTTAATTCGTGCAATTAACTCTAATGGATTAAAGGGCTTCGTTACGTAATCATCTGCTCCTGTTGTTAATCCTAAAATCTTATCCATATCTTGCGTTTTGGCAGAAAGCATAATAATAGGCATCTCTTTCGCTTCCCTTACTTTCATACACATATGAATACCATCCACTTTCGGCATCATAATATCTAATACGACTAGATGTACTTCATTTTCTTCTAGTAAACGTAATCCTTCTTCCCCGTCTCCTGCTTGCAATACTTTATATCCTTCATTCTTTAAATAGATTGTAATTAAATTTCGAATTTCTTTTTCATCATCTACGACAAGTATTGTTTCGTGTGCCACAATATCTCCCCCATCACTTTTTTAATCCCTAACTTCTATTATAGAAAAACTTCTGAAGAAAAACGCTCGGAAATCCTTAAGTTTTTCTGAAGACGCAAAAAAGGTCTAGACTCCCCTTAAGTCTAGACCTTTGAAAAAACCCCTTTTATTTACGAACGTAGATGAAATATAGTACGAATAAAACTCCCATAACATACATAATCGGATGAACCTCTTTACGACGACCACTCACAACCATTGTAATTGGATAGAAGATAAATCCAATCGCAATCCCAGTTGCGATACTATACGTAAGTGGCATAGAGATAATTGTAAAGAATGCTGGCACTGCAATCTCGAATTTCTTCCAATCAATTTCCCCTAAGGAAGAAACCATCAAGATTCCTACAATAATTAAAGCTGGTGCCGTTACAGCTGGCGTTACAACACTTAGTAATGGCGAGAAGAATAATGCCAGTAAGAAGAATCCTGCTGTTACAACTGCTGTAAATCCAGAACGTCCTCCTGCTGCTACCCCTGCAGAAGACTCAATGTAAGACGTTGTTGTTGATGTACCCAAGATTGCACCAATTACAGTTGCAATCGCATCTGCAAATAATGCTTTTCCTGCACGTGGTAATTTATTGTTCTTCATTAATCCAGCTTGATTCGCAACCGCTACAAGCGTACCTGCTGTATCAAAGAAATCGATAAAGAAGAACGTTATAATAACAATACCCATTTGAACAGTGAAAATATCTCCAAAGTGCGTTAACGCAGCACCGAACGTTGGTTCTAGACTCGGTATTGCTCCCACTACAGCTTTCGGAGTATCAATTAATCCTGTTGCCACTCCTAAGATCGCCGTAAGAATCATACCGTAAAATACTGCACCATTAACTTTCTTAATCATAAAGATGATTGTCGTAACAACCCCGAAGATTGCTAGTAACGTTGTGCCCTTTGTTAAGTCCCCCAACCCAACAAGAACAGCATCATTTTTCACGATAATTCCGGCATTTTGGAATCCAAGAAATGCAATGAACAATCCGATACCTGCTGCTACTGCAAACTTTAACTCCGATGGAATTGCATTGATGATTTTTTCACGAATACCTGAAGCAGTAAGAATAATAAAGATAATACCTGACATTAATGTTCCGGCAATGGCCGTTTGCCATGGAATCCCCATCGTTAACACTGCTGTATAAGCAAAGAACGCGTTAATTCCCATACCTGGCGCTAAAGCAATTGGATACTTCGCGAAAATACCCATAATTAACGAACCGATCGCTGCCGCTAATGCCGTAGCAACGAATACTGCACCTGGATCCATCCCTGTACCTGCTGGTAACCCTTTAACATTTCCAAGCGACAGCGTAGCAGGATTGACAAATAGTACGTAAGCCATAGATAGAAATGTCGTTAACCCTGCTATGAACTCAGTCTTATAATTCGTACCGAGCTCATCAAACTGAAAATAGCGTTTCATCCTACGTTTCCCCCGTTATATGATTACTCGCCGTATTTCCCCTAGCCCTCTTTTATCCCGAGAAATAAAAAAGGCTTCCATTGCATATATACATGGAAGCGTTCTATAAACAAAGACAAGTTTCCCCTCATCTTTATACAAACGCCTCGTAGTCAAGCCATTTACGGTAGCTAGGTAGAAACTTTCGGGCCATATCCCCGATATTATACGACGGCATAATATTCACTTTTAGTTTGAATTACATACTCATATTAACTCGAGGTAGTGTTTTTGTCAATTTAAAAACGAACATTTTTATAAACTTTTATACTTTCGTTCGTATTAATGGTAAAAACAAAAAGATCCATCTATTCATGAATGATAGATGGATCTTTTTTATTACAATACTATTCCCACTCAATAGTTGCTGGTGGCTTACTCGTTACATCATACACGATACGGTTAACGTGTTTCACTTCGTTTACGATACGAACAGAGATTTTCTCTAGTACGTCCCAAGGGATACGTGCCCAATCAGCTGTCATACCGTCGATAGATGTTACCGCGCGGATACCTACTGTGTAATCGTAAGTACGCTCGTCACCCATAACACCTACGCTACGCATGCCAGGAAGCGCAGTGAAGTATTGCCAGATTTCGCGGTCTAATCCTGCTTTAATAATTTCTTCACGTAAAATCGCATCAGATTCACGAACGATTTCTAATTTCTCTTCTGTGATTTCACCTAATACACGAATACCAAGACCAGGACCTGGGAATGGTTGACGCCATACGATTTCATCAGGAATTCCTAGTTCAGATCCTAATACACGTACTTCATCTTTAAATAACGTATTTAAAGGCTCAATTAATTTGAACTGCATGTCTTCTGGAAGTCCACCAACGTTATGGTGAGATTTAATTGTTTGTGCAGTTGCTGTACCACTTTCAACGATATCTGTGTAAAGTGTACCTTGTGCTAAGAAGTCCATACCTTGTAATTTAGATGCTTCATCATCAAAAACGTAAATGAATTCGTTACCGATGATTTTACGTTTTTGTTCTGGATCTTCTACACCTTTTAACTTGTTCATGAAACGTTCTTGTGCATCCACTTTAATAACGTTCATATGGAAGCCTTCGCTAAATGTTTTCATAACGCCTTCTGCTTCACCTTTACGAAGTAAACCGTGGTCAACGAAAATACATGTTAACTGATCGCCGATTGCTTTATGAATTAATACTGCTACAACAGAAGAGTCTACGCCGCCACTAAGTGCACATAGTACTTTTTTGTCTCCAACAGTTTCACGAATCTTTTCTAATTCTACTTCGATAAAGTTCTCCATGTTCCATCCTTCAGAACAACCACATACGCCGAATACGAAGTTTTTAATTAAATCGTTACCGTGCTCAGAGTGACGTACTTCTGGGTGGAATTGTACACCGTATAAGTTTTTCGCTTCATTGCTCATACCAGCAATTGGGCAAGACTCACTTGTTGCGTCTACTACGAATCCTTCAGGTAAACCAGTTACTAAGTCGCCATGGCTCATCCATACAACTTGCTCTTCTGGAAGGTTCGCATATAATTTTGATTCGTTCTCTACTTTAAGAACAGCCTTTCCGTACTCACGGTGGTTGGCACGCTCTACTTTACCACCGAAGTGTTGTGTCATAAGCTGCATACCGTAACAGATACCGAAGATCGGTAAACCTAGTTCGAAGATTTTTTCATCACAATGTAATGCACCTTCACCGTATACGCTATTTGGTCCACCAGAGAAAATAATCCCTTTTGGATTCATTGCTTTAATTTCTTCTGCAGTAATTGTATGTGGATGAAGTTCACTGTATACACCGAACTCACGAATTCGACGTGCTATTAACTGATTGTATTGACTTCCAAAATCTAAAACGATAATTGTATCGTGTTGCTTCTTCAAAATAATCACCCCAACGTTAGTTCTCGTATATAAATATTTTCACCAATTTGGCGAAAAGCATTACTAATATAATAAAAAAAGCCAGTCCTCCGCCTCTAGTCTCATAACAAAGAAAAGGCAGGGGTCTGGCTTTATAAAGAAAGATAGTCTCCGCTCTTTATAAATATAAGACACACTGCCTTCATAGTCAGGTTGTTTACGGTAACCCGGTAGAGACTCTCAAACCATATCATTGAGGATATATGAAGGATCGTTTTATATTATCTTCCTAGATTCTAACAATGAAGTATCTATATGGTCAAGAGAGAAAGCGACAAAATTCTACAGAAATTCATTTCCTTTTCTAAAAAACATAAAAAAACATCCATTTCTATATAGAAATGGATGTTTTTTAGGGCAAACGGAATTACATCATTCCGCCCATACCGCCCATGCCCATGCCGCCCATGTCAGGCATTGCTGGTGCATTTGGTTCTGGCTTGTCAGCTACTACAGCTTCAGTTGTTAAGAACATAGCTGCAACAGATGCTGCGTTTTGAAGTGCAGAACGAGTTACTTTAGCTGGATCTACGATACCAGACTCAAGCATGTTAACCCATTCGCCAGTAGCTGCATTGAAACCAACGCCTACTTTTTCGCCTTTTAGACGCTCTACAACTACAGATCCTTCTAGACCAGCGTTGATTGCGATTTGACGAACTGGCTCTTCTAGTGCGCGAAGTACGATGTTGATACCTGTTGCTTCGTCGCCTTCAGCTACGATAGAAGCTACTTTCGTGTATACGTTCATAAGTGAAGTACCACCACCTGCAACGATACCTTCTTCTACTGCTGCACGAGTTGAGTTAAGTGCATCTTCAATGCGAAGTTTGCGCTCTTTTAACTCAGTTTCAGTTGCTGCACCTACTTTAATTACCGCTACGCCACCTGCTAGTTTAGCAAGACGCTCTTGTAATTTTTCACGATCGAATTCAGAAGTTGTTTCTTCTAATTGCGCACGGATTTGACCGATACGAGCTGCGATTTGCTCTGTATTTCCAATACCTTCAACTACAGTTGTGTTTTCTTTTGTAACAACAACTTTACCAGCGCGTCCTAAAGATTCAACTGTAGCAGATTTTAAGTCACGACCTAATTCTTCAGTGATTACTTCGCCACCAGTTAAGATTGCGATATCTTCTAGCATTGCTTTACGACGGTCACCAAATCCAGGAGCTTTAACAGCTACTACGTTGAATGTACCACGAAGTTTGTTCACTACTAATGTAGCTAAAGCTTCGCCTTCTACATCTTCAGCAATGATAAGAAGTGGTTTACCTTGTTGTACCACTTGCTCTAATACTGGTAAGATTTCTTGGATGTTAGAAATCTTTTTGTCAGTAATTAAGATGTATGGGTTATCAAGAACTGCTTCCATTTTGTCAGAATCAGTAATCATGTAAGGAGATGCATATCCACGATCAAATTGCATACCTTCTACTACGTCTAATTCTGTTGTGAATCCTTTAGACTCTTCTAAAGTAATAACGCCATCGTTACCAACGCGCTCCATTGCTTCAGCGATTAATTGACCTACTTCTTCGTCAGCTGCAGAAATAGCAGCTACTTGCGCGATAGAAGATTTGCCTTCGATTGGTTTAGAAATCGTTTTTAATTCTTCAATTGCAGCAGTAACAGCTTTTTCGATACCTTTACGAAGACCCATTGGGTTAGCACCAGCTGTTACGTTTTTAAGACCTTCACGAATCATAGCTTGCGCTAATACAGTTGCAGTTGTTGTTCCGTCACCAGCTACATCATTTGTTTTGCTAGCAACTTCTGCTACTAATTTCGCACCCATGTTTTCGAATGCATCTTCTAATTCGATTTCTTTTGCGATTGTTACACCATCATTTGTAATAAGTGGTGAACCGAATTTTTTCTCAAGTACAACGTTACGACCTTTTGGTCCAAGCGTTACTTTTACTGCGTTTGCAAGAGTGTCGACACCGCGAAGCATCGAACGACGTGCTTCTTCACTAAATTTAATATCTTTTGCCATAATAATTGACCCCCTTGGATTTTTTTAAGATTTATATAATTAACCGATAACTGCTAAAATGTCACTTTCACGTAAAATCAAGTAGTCTGTACCTTCATATTTCACTTCAGTACCTGCATATTTTGAGAAGATGATAAGATTACCTGCTGCTACCTCTAAAGCAACACGCTCACCATTTTCAAGCACTCGACCAGTACCTACTGCAACAACTTTACCCTCTTGTGGTTTTTCTTTTGCAGTGTCTGGTAATACAATACCACTTGCTGTTTTTTCTTCTGCTTGAACAAGCTCAATTACAACGCGATCACCTAATGGCTTTAGCATGAACAATAACCTCCTCATTTTGTTATGTAAATTTTATTTATTAGCACTCAAGTCACCCGAGTGCTAACACACTTATAATAATAAATAATCTCAATTTCTTTTGCAAGTAAAAAAATCATAATTTTTTCGCAAATTACTATATAAACTTTCTATATAGAATACTGCCTCTACTATATGAATCGTTGTTTCCCCTACTCGTATGTTACAATATGAAAGACACCCTAAGTTGTTTTCGCTAAACGTACAACTTTTTCCTGTCTCCTACTTTAATTTAAAATACGTATTTACAAAAAAATCATAATTCGAATGAAAGTTTATATCGTAGATAACATATTTACATGTTATCCTACCTCATCTCATACACTAGAGTTAGAAAGGATGGTTAAACCATTTGAAGAAACAATACTGGTGGATTATCGTTACATACATTTTAATGCAATTATCTGGCGCTGTTGGATTACCACTTCTCCTAAAAACAGGACTCTATGATAATAGAGGATTTACCATTGAGGAAAAAGGACAAATCATAATGGGACACTGGGCAATTATTAGCTTCTTTGTTGCATTATGTATCGTACTTTGGTTACTTAGAACAGATATTCGCGACAGACATTTAGATGCAACGCGCTCTTCTGTTCCAGCTACAATTGGGTGGATTTTCATCGGATTATTCTTAGCTTTCTTTTCACAAATAGTTGCCGGTATGATCGAGATGCAGCTACTAGGAATTAAACAAGGTTCAGAAAATACAATGAAACTGATGGAAATTGCACGAACTACCCCTTGGTTCCTTATTGTTGTATCTATAATCGGACCTATCTTAGAAGAAATCGTATTTAGAAAAATTCTATTCGGTGCACTTTATAAGAAGTTCAACTTCTTTATTGCAGCTATCATTAGTTCACTTGTATTCGCAGCAATTCATTTTGATTTTACTCACTTATTGGTATACACTGCTATGGGGCTCGTATTCGCCTTCTTATATGTGAAGACGAAGCGCATTATCGTTCCTATTGCAGCTCATGTTGCGATGAATACATTAGTCGCTATTGGGCAAATTTTTATGAGCAATGAGCAAATTCAAGAAATGATTAAAGAAGCTGAAAAAATGCAAGGATTTATCGGAGGATTTTTTGTATGAGAAACTCACCATTGTTCATGGCCGCATTATACTTCCTTCTTGGATGTATCTTTACACGCTTCGCCATTACGAACGTGACAGATACAATCTGGAATGTGTGGACAATACTATTTGCAGTTATGGCAACAATTGATTTTAATTTGGCACTTCGCCTTATATTAGTTAAATTCACAAAGAAGAAACAATAATAAAACGCAGAGGTCGCTTCCTCTGCGTTTTATTGTGGATAGTTTTTCAAAAAGTAAACTAATGTTTGTAACTCTACAGCTAAATCAATATGATGAATTCTAATATTCTCTGATACGTTTAATCGTGCTGGTGTGAAATTCAAAATACCGTGCACGCTCGTTTCAGCTAATCTATCTGCTACAGCTTGTGCTACTGTAGCCGGTACTGTTAATATTGCCACTTGTATATCATTTGATAATCTCTCTTCTAATTCATCTAAATGATATACAGGAATGCCCCCGATTTCTGTTCCAACTTTCTCTTCACTAACATCAAATGCCATTTCAATTTTTGTATTATTGTTTTTCGTGAAATTATAATGTAAGAAAGCGGTCCCTAAATTACCTACTCCAATAAGTGCTACACGCGTTATATCATCTTGATCAAGTGTTTCGCGGAAAAATGATAATAAATAATTTACGTTATATCCATATCCCTTTTTCCCTAATGCTCCAAAATACGAAAAATCTCTTCGTATTGTTGCGGAATCTACTTTTACCGCTTCACTCAATTCGGCCGATGAAACACGCTGCTTACCAGAAAGAGATAAGTTTTGGATAAATCGATAGTATAGAGGCAATCTTTTAGCAGTGGCTTGTGGAATCTTTTGCTGATCCATATGACCTCTCCTCTCTTCCTATCTTTATTCATATACTTTAATCAAATACAGAAGTTTAGCACTCATTAAATTCCTTGTATAATAAAGAGAAGAAGTATTCTCTCTTTATTTTAAACTATACACTATTTTTAGTATGATTGAGAAATATAAACATGGCAAAGTTAAGAAATTATTTGAGGTGAGAACATTGATTTTATTACAAGTAAATGGACTTTCGAAATTATACGGTGCAGAAACAATTCTTGCAAGCATAAAATTGGAAGTACAAACAAAAGATCGTATCGCATTAGTTGGAAGGAATGGAGCTGGAAAATCTACATTATTAAAAATTATCGCTGGTGAGTTATCACATGATGGTGGCGAAATTATAAAACCGAAAGATGTCTCAATCGGGTATTTAGCTCAAAATACTGGCCTAGAAACGTCTTTAACAATTTGGGATGAAATGCTAACCGTCTTTACCCACTTACAGCAAATGGAGACAAAACTTCGAAAGCTTGAGCAAGAAATGGGAAAAGAAGAAAACTTTTCAAACGAAGCTATATATGAAAGATTGTTAGCTGATTATGACCAATTGCAACTCAATTATAAAGATCAAGGTGGATATCAATACGAAGCGGATATTCGCTCCATTTTAAGCGGCCTTGGCTTCCCAGTTGAAACACACCAGACGACGATCTCTACTTTAAGTGGCGGGCAAAAAACAAGATTAGCTCTCGGGAAATTATTATTAACAAAACCAGACTTACTTATTTTGGACGAGCCTACAAACCATTTAGACATTGAAACATTAACATGGCTTGAGCAATATTTACAAGGTTATCCTGGCGCAATATTAATCGTTTCCCATGACCGTTATTTCTTAGACAAACTCGTTACACAAGTATATGAAATTTCGAATAAAGAAAGCAGACGATTTGTTGGTAACTACAGTAAATATTTAGACTTAAAATCAGCATTATATGATCAAGAAATGAAACGTTACGAAAAACAACAAGATGAAATCGCAAAACTTGAGGACTTCGTTCAAAAGAATATAGCTCGCGCTTCTACAACGAAACGTGCTCAAAGTCGCCGTAAACAACTAGACAGAATGGAATTATTAACGAGACCATTAGGGGATTCTAAGTCAGCATCATTCCACTTCGATATTGAAAAGCAAAGTGGAAATGATGTTTTACAAGTAAAAGATGCAACCATCGGCTATGAGGAGGACCCTATAATTGAACACGTAACTATGCGCTTAACTCGCGGAGATAGTGTTGCCTTAGTTGGTCCAAACGGAATTGGGAAATCCACATTATTAAAATCTATTGTGAATAAGTTACCACTATTAAATGGTAATGTTTCTTTCGGATCAAATGTATCTGTTGGCTATTATGACCAAGAACAAGCAAATTTAACATCTTCTAAACGGGTTTTAAATGAACTATGGGATGAATATCCACTGCAACCTGAAAAAGAAATCCGTACTATACTCGGGAATTTTTTATTCACAGGAGATGATGTACTGAAACCAGTATCTTCCCTTAGTGGTGGACAAAAAGCTCGATTAGCTCTTGCGAAACTTATGATGCAAAAGTCAAATTTATTAATTCTGGATGAGCCTACGAACCACCTTGATTTAAATAGTAAAGAGATTTTAGAGAATGCTTTAATTGATTATCCAGGGACTCTTCTATTTGTCTCACATGACCGCTACTTTATTAACCGTGTAACAACGACTGTGGTTGAGTTATCAACAGAAGGCGCACAGGAATATTTAGGTGATTACGATTACTATGTGGAGAAGAAAAATGAAATGATTGAACGGGCAGCATTTGAACAACTTGAACAGCAAGAAAATCAGGCACCTGTTCAAAAAACTGTAGCTCAAGAAAAATTAAATTATCTCGAAGAAAAAGAGCGTAAACAATTAGAACGTCAACGCACTCGAAAAATTGAAGAGCTAGAACAAAATATCGTAAACTTAGAAGAAGAAATTGCTACGTTAGAAGATCAACTTTGCTTACCAGAAATATATGCAGATTATGAAAAAGCTAGTGAAATTACAACTAAAAAACAAACGCTACAAGAACAGCTTGAAACTTGTATGGCAGAGTGGGAAGAGCTGCATGTATAAGAGTATTTAAATAAGGAAGATGTCTCATCAGTCATGATTTTTGACTATGCGACATCTTTTTTCTTTAAGTACATAAATAATTTTTTGGATATATCAATGGTAACTGGGAATATATCAACGATTTTTCAAATACATCTATCGTAACCCTATATACATAAACGATTCGACACGAAATATCGATTTACCGACAAGGATTGACAATATCAGCACCCTCTATAATGGAGGGATATTAAAAAATGTTTTTCGGGGATATCTTCTTGCTTTTTATTTCCCGAAAAACAATACACTCAAAGGTCAGACTTCATCTAGTTTATCCACAAGTTTATACACATATCCACCTTTATAAAATAACTATTAAACCAACTTTTCCACATTACCCACAGCCAACGAAAAAGTTATCAACACTTTATATACACAATAAAACCCACATTATCAACAGATAACATGGGTTTTATCCACAAGCTGTGGTTAATTATGTGCATAACTATGCTTCAATATCTAATCCTGGATTCGCATTTAAGGCTAATGTTGCACGCTTGCCTTGTTCATACGCAATTGTCCCTGCCGCTGCAATCATTGCTGCATTATCTGTGCATAAAGATAGCGGTGGAATAATTAGTTCAATGTTTTCTTTTTGTGCAAATTCTTCTTCTAATCGGGCACGAAGTCCTTTATTAGCAGCTACTCCACCAGCAAGAAGTAATTGCTTTACATTATAAGCTGCTGCTGCACGAGCTGCTTTCGTTACAAGTACATCTATTACACTTTCTTGGAAACTTGCCGCTAAATCTTCTGGTTTAATTTCTATACCACGTTGTTTCGCGTTATGCACAGTGTTGATAACTGCTGATTTCAATCCACTAAAGCTAAAATCATATGAATCCGGTTCTAGCCATGCACGAGGCAAATCAATTGTTGGTTCTCCTTCATGTGCAAGGCGATCAATATGAGGACCACCTGGATATGGCATAGATAACGTACGAGCTACTTTATCATATGCTTCTCCAGCTGCATCATCTCGCGTTTCACCAATTACTTCAAATGAACCATGTTCTTTCATATAAACAAGTTCTGTATGCCCACCAGATACAACAAGTGATAATAGCGGGAATTGCACTTCTTTTACTAAACGGTTCGCATAAATATGACCAGCAATATGATGAACACCGACTAGCGGAATATCATGTGCAAAAGCTACTGCCTTCGCTGCATTTACCCCAATTAGAAGTGCTCCTACTAAACCAGGCCCTTCTGTTACAGCGATTGCATCAATATCATCAAATGTTATGTTTGCTTCTTTTAAAGCTTCTTCTAACACAACTGTAATTTCTTCTACATGATGACGGGATGCAATCTCTGGTACAACGCCGCCAAAACGTTTATGACTTTCAATTTGTGATGCAACGACATTCGCAATAATTTCCGTCCCATTTTTAACAACCGCTACCGCTGTTTCATCACAGCTCGTTTCAATCCCAAGTATAATCGTATTTTTTTCCATTATATATTCACCCACATTACAAGACCATCTTCCTGATTGTCTGCATAGTATCGTTTACGAATTCCACCATTTTGAAATCCATATTTTTTGTATAACTGCTTTGCTACTTCATTTGATACACGTACTTCAAGCGTCATTGTTTTTACCCCTAGTTCTTTCGCTTCTGAAATAACTGCTTTCAATAAGGCATCTCCTAACTTTTGACCTCGGTATTCTGGCAAAATAGCTATATTTGTTATATGTGATTCATCAATAATTATCCACAATCCACAATACCCGATTACACGACCATCTTTTTCTAACACAATATAATGTGCATGTTCATTCATCGTTAATTCACGGTGAAAAGCATCTGCAGTCCAAGGAGTTGAAAAAGATACTTCTTCAATAGCTACAATTTGAGCAATATCATCAAGTTCCATCTTTCTAAATATCATATCCATCTTCTGCAAGGCCCCTACTTGTTTTGACTTTCTAACCACTTTGTTTCAGCTTCAGCTAAACGAAGATAGCTCGGAACAAACGTATGCACATCATGTTCTTCTTTTTGTAATCCTAAAAATGCTAGCTCACTTGGTCTTGGATTATTTTTAGTAAAAGGAGCGAATACAGCTTGATCACCTAAATATTCTATAATTGTTTCTTTATGCAATTTAACATCATTACCGATAAATAAAACAGGCTGTCCTTTATCTTTTAACATTTGCAACCAGTCTACAATAAGAATAATTCGGTCTTCTTCTATTGAAGTTAACTGCTCTCCTTCGTATGTATATAATCCAGTATAGATTTGCCCACGCCTTCCATCAAATAAAGGACAAATTAATCCATTAAAGTTAGCACCGTTTGCAGCTACTACCTCTAAACTTGATACACCTACAATTGGTATTTGAAGTGACCAAGCTAATGTTTTTGCCGCTGTCACGCCTATGCGAACACCTGTATATGATCCAGGTCCAGCAGCTACAACGATTTTAGTTAATTCCTTCGGTTTTACACCACATTCTTTTAACAGTTGCTCTACAGCTGGCATAAGACGTACAGAATGGTTTTTCGTCAAATTTGTAATGATTTCCCCAATCACTTTTCCTTCCTCAATAAGGGATACACCCATTACGTAATTTGAAGTATCAATTGCTAGTACTTTCATCTTGTAATAGCTCCTCACATAATCTAATATAGCGATCTCCAATTGGCTCGAGTATAATTTTTCTTGTGTCATCTCCCGCATGGAATAAACTAATTTGTAACTTTTCATTCGGTAAATATGCTTCTATTAAATGAGCCCATTCCACTACCGTAATTCCTTCACCGTAGAAATACTCATCAAAGCCTAAGTCCTCTTCGCTTTCTGCTAAGCGATACACGTCCATATGATATAGCGGTAATCTTCCTTTATATTCTTTAATAATATTAAAGGTAGGACTATTTACAACTCTTTTCACTCCAAGACCTTTTGCTAGTCCCTTTGTAAAAGTCGTCTTACCAGCTCCAAGATCTCCTTCTAAAATAATTACATCTTGTGCCTCTACGAGTTCACCTAGTTTTTCTGATAATCTTTGTGTTTCCTCAGAAGATTTTGTTGTTACTTCATATTTACTCACAGACTTCACCTACTTTACTCACAATGTTCTCTGCTCTTTATTATACAGGTTTTGAATATATAAAAAAGTCCTTAGGAGTTGTCCTAAGGATAGTTTGACTGTCTTTATTAGTTTTTTGTTAAAACAAATAAAAAAATACGAAACAACTTGTTTCGTTCTTTTCTTTATATAAAATGGCGGTCCCGACCG
>NZ_NTVM01000004.1:786-1407 GCF_002558005.1 Bacillus sp. AFS012607 | reverse complement strand
TCATTTGCTCCTTGTCTTACTGTTCCTGGTGTTTGACTTCCTTCATTTGCTCCTTGTCTTACGCCTCCAGGTGTTTGACCTCCTTCATTTACTCCTTGTCTTACTGTTCCTGGTGTTTGAACCCCTTCATTTGCCCCTTGTCTTACTGTTCCTGGTGTTTGACTTCCTTCACTCACTCCTTGTTTTACTGTTCCTGGTGTTTGGCTTCCTTCACTTGCTCCATTTGATTTTCCAGCCTCTTTCATTTCATCTTGAAGACTTGTTGTTCCCGATTCTTGCCCATTTGCTACCCCAGGGTTTTCGTTCCCTCCTTTTTTCATGTCTTCTTGAATAGATGGCGTACCACCATTCTTTTTATCTTTTTCCTTATTTAAGTTCCCTTTTTCTTTTTCTTTTTTTGCTAAATCATTACCATTTGCTTTTTTCTGATCCGCTTTTTTCATTTGATCTTGCAAGGACTCTTTATTTTCAGACTCACTCCCTTTTTTCAAACCACTTATAAGACCAGCCACGCCACCTGTTGCCATCGCTGCCGCACTTGCTGTTTTAGCTGCTGCAACACCCGTTCCTTCTGCTGCACCTTTCGCTCCTTTTCCAATCATATTTCCGAGACTCTTCATT
>NZ_NTVM01000004.1:0-765 GCF_002558005.1 Bacillus sp. AFS012607 | reverse complement strand
ACCATTTAATTTGTCATGGACAAATCCCGTTCCAATTAGATATAGCTTCAAAGATAGGAATATCATAATCGTTGCTATAAATATATTGAGAATATTGGATAACACAGCTTTTAACTTTTGACCGTTCGCAACATCCGCTGGTGCTAATAGGTTCGCTAACAAGTAGTTAAATGCTAACTCATAAAATAATCTAGCTAATTTAATACTTACTAATAACAAAGTTAATCCTGTTATCAGCAAAGTAAAGAATATATTCCAGAAATTCCAATGCCAGCGATAATACTTTTCTGGGAAGAAATCAAACCATCCATCTTTTAATTCAGCTAAAGATGCAACTCCCATCCCATCCATTACTCTTTTATTTTTTAAAATTTCCTGTCCGTCATCTGATAACTTTTTATCCTTTGCAAATTCAAAATCTTTATCTATTTTTTCAGTAATATCTATCTGCCTGATGTTTTTTTCTGGAATATGATTCTTCGGATTCATGTCTTCTTTCTTTTTCCATTTATTTTCATCTATTACTGCTATATCTGTTATATTCTTCTTAATAATTTCATCACTTAAGGAACCTTTTTGTTCTGATTTTACAACTGCTATGGCATCATCGGTGAACTTATCAACCTTTGTCATACCAGTACTTAATAAACAAAGTACACTCAATGTTATGAAAATATTAATGATAATTTGAGAACGGTTCATTTGTTTGTTCATAATGAACATATAGCCAATATATAAAAACGATATGGCTAAAAGAACGACAAA
>NZ_NTVM01000049.1:0-2033 GCF_002558005.1 Bacillus sp. AFS012607 | reverse complement strand
CATCGCTATCAAGCTAAGCTTATGCAAAATTAATTTTAGACGAGATTGTTTCTTTTTTCTAAAGGGCAAGTGTAGGTGATTGAAAGATTTGCATACGAAATAAACCCTAACGGGTTTCACTTTTTTGAATTAAGCGGCTTGATTATCAGACAGGGTACAATTGTAAACGACACCTAGTATATCAAAGACCGTTTTTTTCTCATATCGATGAGATTTCCGCCCGTTTTGCTGTAGGAGGTTGAACAGGCGAAGTAACACCCTTGATAGCTCTTGGGTGTTTTTTTGTATAGTTTGGAATAGAAGAAGAAAATAGTCTTTAATCATATATATGGCTTTATACTCACTAAGCTCTCGTTTTTTCTTCGTGAGGAGCAATTGACGCATTTGAAACATGATAGAAGAACAGAGTAGAATCGCAATCAATTGACCATATAAATGGCACTCCAATCGTTCTGGTTTTATTTTTTTACAATGATGAATTTGAAAGAATGATTTCCACGTTTTAAATAAAATTTCGATTTGCCAACGCAAAGAATACCAGTCATGTACCTGTCCCATTGGGACAATATCTGTAGGGGTGTTTGTCATATATACATTGATACCACTGAGTCGTTTACTACGAGGAGAATACTTCATTCCTTTCTTTTTTTCTCTTATAGCTTGATCTTGTAATCGTTTTTGTTGTTGTTCTTTTGTTAGTCGATGAACAATCACACGAGTTGGGACTTTATCAGTCATTCCTACATAAGCGTTGGATATTTCGCATGTTTGTCCTGGCTGAAGAGAGTTCATTAAAACCTCCATATCTATCTGGATATACTCTGTACTTTTCTTGATTCTGCCATCTTGAAAATAATCAGGGCTAGGATTCTTTTGATAAATACGTGTATTTGATTTGATACGTGAGATATAATAAGCCTTTTTATCTTGTATATGTTGAAGATCTTTCAAATGAAAATAACCTAAATCTCGGATACATAAATCATTCGCTGCTACATTTGGGACACACAGAGAACCGTAGGTTCGATCATGTTGTTTACCTGGACCAGTATGAATATGTAGGAACTGTCCACTTAACAAATCATACTCAAGTTGAATTTTTATCCCAGCTGTATGGCTGCATCCTCCTGCACCTGGATAAACGAATGTAAAGGGATCTGGGAGTTGAAATGCTGTTGAATCTAAAATACGAATACGCTTGAAAACAGAGTTGTATGGAGAAGAAATTGGCATAGATGAGGCCAGTTTTTGGGTTAGTAGTTCAGCTAATAGGTGTTGTAAAAATTGGACAGCCGCTTGATTAAATCGTTGATTCAGCCCCTCAGGACTGATGAGCACTTCTGTCGATGCTTCCAAGCAGCTAGATAACTGAGTTAAAGAAGTCGTAGCGACATTTTGGCTCATCCATACACATAAAGCGACTAAATCTTTTTCTTGGTATTTACTGGTTCGTTGTACAAAACCAACATCTCTAGCAAGATCTCGTAAGATATTTGGAGATAAAAAGCTTTGAATCTCTTGAGCAAATAGTTGTAATTCATCGGATACAGAAATAGACATACAAAACGCCATCCTTTCCTATGATTCTACAGAAAGAATAGCGTTTTTTTCTTTTTATGGATACATTTTTTTAGCTCGATAGCGATGTGGTGTTACCTCAAATATAATTATTTTATTTGAAGGTCTCTTTTAAATTTTTATCAAATCTTTTCATAGGTTGATATACAAGGACGTGTAATGATAAACCTATCACTGCAGTAATGTTCAAAATAATACTTATAATCATTAAAGACCATTCTATAACTGGAGAAAAGTATCCGTTCGTGCTTAATGTAGAAGAACTGATACCTAGTAGTAAAATCACTATTAGTAAAGGTAAGTTTTTAACCAATTTGAATCCCCCTTTTAAATATAATATCTTTATATCATTATATCACACTAGATTATGTAATTAATATAAGATAGTTATCTATGAGAATTTAACGTATTTTCTCTTTTTTGGGGTGACCTACTTCTTTAGCTTGATAGCGATG
>NZ_NTVM01000048.1:0-374 GCF_002558005.1 Bacillus sp. AFS012607 | reverse complement strand
ATTGGCGCGCCCGAGAGGAGTCGAACCCCTAACCTCTTGATCCGTAGTCAAACGCTCTATCCAATTGAGCTACGGGCGCATATGGTGCCGAGGGCGGGGGTCGAACCCGCACGGTGGTCACCCACCGCAGGATTTTAAGTCCTGTGCGTCTGCCTGTTCCGCCACCCCGGCATGTCATATTGAAAATTGGAGCGGAAGACGGGATTCGAACCCGCGACCCCAACCTTGGCAAGGTTGTATTCTACCACTGAACTACTTCCGCAAGACATGTTTGAGATATTTTATTAAAAGTGCGGGTGAAGGGAGTCGAACCCCCACGCCAAAGGCGCTAGATCCTAAGTCTAGTGCGTCTGCCAATTCCGCCACACCCGCAT
>NZ_NTVM01000047.1:756-21212 GCF_002558005.1 Bacillus sp. AFS012607 | reverse complement strand
TTAATCGTATTTCTATCAAGTGTATTAGTATAATAGAAGTTTTAAATCAAACAAAAATGGAAGGAGAATGAGGGATATGAACAGTGAACAAGTGTTTCAAGTAACAAAAACAGATTTATTAGGATCCTTAGGTGGAGCGGTAATATTAACATCATTTATTCTATTCCTTGCAAGTGTATTAGTATGATATATATAAATACAATTATTCAAAAAAAATAAAGACTCTAACGTATTAGTAAGTAGTTAATATGTTGGAGTCTTTTTTATTTTCTTCTTATATACCTTCAAGTATTAAAGTTACCCCATTATTTAGCATTCATGAATAATTAGACGCTGCGGTTGAAACTTGATTCAATGAATAATCAAAAATCCACTGAGTAAAATCCCGATTGGTGAGGGCTGATTAAAGTTTCACTTTATTTCAAAGAGAAAAAAGTCGAATTTTATATGTAAGAAAAAAAGAGGAATTTGACAGAAAAGATAGAAAATTTTAAAGGTCAGAATTTGTTAGCTTGCTAACTAATTTCTATTAATTAATGTTGGAAGCGTTTTCGGTTGGTTTTAAGTATGGACCATTTAATCTATTTACAGGGGGATGAAGATATTATGAAACAAAAATCTATGGATACGCTAGCTGCACAAATGGAGGATTTTTTTCCAGTACGTGATGTAGATCATTTGGAATTTTACGTAGGGAATGCAAAGCAATCGAGTTATTATCTTGCGAGAGCATTCGGATTCAAAATTGTGGCTTACTCTGGATTAGAAACTGGAAACCGTGAAAAGGTATCTTATGTTCTTGTGCAAAAAAATATGCGTTTCGTTGTGTCTGGAGCTTTAAGTAGTGAAAATCGTATTGCAGAGTTTGTAAAGACTCATGGTGATGGCGTGAAGGATGTGGCACTACTTGTTGATGATGTTGATAAAGCATACTCAGAAGCAGTGAAACGTGGTGCCGTCGCAATTGCTCCACCAGAGGAATTAACAGATGAGGACGGTACATTGAAAAAAGCAGTTATTGGTACGTATGGTGATACAATTCATACGCTTGTAGAGCGTAAAAATTATAAAGGGGCATTTATGCCAGGATTCCAAAAGGTAGAGTTTAATATTCCATTTGAAGAGTCTGGTTTAATTGCTGTCGATCATGTAGTTGGTAATGTTGAAAAAATGGAAGAGTGGGTTAGTTATTACGAGAATGTCATGGGCTTTAAACAAATGATTCATTTTGATGATGACGATATTAGTACAGAGTATTCGGCGTTAATGTCGAAAGTTATGACGAATGGAAGCCGTATTAAGTTTCCGATTAACGAACCAGCAGACGGAAAGAGAAAGTCACAAATTCAAGAGTATCTAGAATTCTATAATGGAGCTGGTGTACAGCATCTTGCTTTATTAACAAGTGATATTGTTAAAACAGTTGAAGCGCTTCGTGCAAATGGGGTGGAGTTTTTAGATACACCTGATACTTATTATGATGAGTTAACTGCACGAGTTGGAAAAATCGATGAAGAAATTGATAAGCTAAAAGAATTAAAGATCTTAGTAGATCGTGATGATGAAGGTTACTTACTACAAATCTTTACGAAACCAATTGTAGATCGCCCGACTTTATTTATTGAAATCATTCAACGTAAAGGTTCTCGTGGATTTGGTGAAGGAAACTTTAAAGCGTTATTCGAATCAATTGAAAGAGAACAAGAGCGTCGCGGAAACTTATAAGATTTATATCCACCAGCAAAAGTCCCTTTGCTGGTGGAAATTTCATTTTTATAAGGAGGAATCAGGATGAAATTTGTTACATTTCGTCTTCCTTCAAAAGAAATACGGGCTGGATGGCTTGAAGGTGACAAAGTAATAGATATGAATCTTGCTAGTGAAGGGAGAATCCCTTCTTCTATGATGGCTTTTTTAGAGAAAGCTGATGAGTATGTAGAAGTAGTGAGGAATGTTAAGAATCCAAATAAGGGTATATATGCTTTAGAAGAAGTACAATTGACAGCTGCTCTTCCTAATCCGAGTAGTATTCGAGATTTTTACGCATTTGAACAACATGTAAAAACAGCTCGCGGACGAAGAGGACTAGATGTTGTGCCTGAATGGTACGATATTCCGGTTTTTTATTTTACTAATCATCGTGCTGTAATTGGTTCCGGTGATTTTGTAATTGGTCCGAAAAAGTCTAAAAAGCTTGATTACGAGTTGGAGATCGCTTGCGTAATAGGAAAAGAAGGGCGAAATATTTCTCGTGAGCAAGCAGAGGAATATATTTTTGGTTATTGTATTATGAACGACTGGAGTGCGAGAGACTTACAAGCAACAGAAATGAAAGTAGGTCTCGGTCCAGCGAAAGGAAAGGACTTTGCAACTTCGTTAGGAGCACATCTTGTTACGAAAGAGGAATTAGATGTTTATCGTAATGGAGATCGATATGATTTAGAAATGACTGCTCATGTAAATGGAAAACTATTATCAAAGGGAAACTTCCAAGATATTTACTATACATTTGCTGAAATGATTGAACGTGCTTCAGAGGACGTTACGTTATATCCAGGAGATGTGATTGGTTCTGGGACAGTAGGAACAGGCTGTATTTTAGAACTTGGTACAGAAGAGTGGCTACAAGATGGAGATGTTGTAGAGCTGTCGATTACTGGTTTAGGTACACTACGTAATACGATCAAAAAAGAAAAGGAAGCGAGTGATGGGCATGTTTTATCGTCACATGGGAGAACTACCTCATAAACGACATGTACAATTTCGTAAAAAAGATGGATCGCTTTATCGTGAACAGGTAATGGGAACAAAAGGTTTTTCTGGTACGCAGTCTATTTTGTATCATCACTATATGCCAACAGAAGTAGGTCATTCTGCATTATCGCATTCTTGTCAGTTGCAGTATGAAGAGGATGTTGCTCTTTCTCATCGCCACTTCCGAACGAAAGAAAATAAAAAAAGTGGTGATGCAATAAGTGGACGAAATTTCATACTTGGAAATGAAGATTTGTTAATTGGAGTAGTGAGCCCAACAGAAAAAATGGATTATTTTTATCGTAATGGTGATGGCGACGAAATGTTATTTGTTCATTATGGAACAGGGAAAATTGAAACGATGTTTGGAACGATTCACTATAGAAAAGGCGACTATGTAACGATCCCAATTGGAACGATTTATCGTGTTATTCCAGATGAAGGAGAGACTAAGTTTCTTGTTGTAGAGGCGAATAGCCAAATTACAACGCCGCGTCGTTATCGAAATGAATACGGACAATTGTTAGAGCATAGTCCGTTTTGTGAAAGAGATCTTCGTGGTCCAGAAAAATTAGAGACCTATGATGAAAAAGGCGATTTTGTCGTAATGACAAAATCAAGAGGTTATATGCACAAACATGTTTTAGGACACCACCCGTTAGATGTTGTTGGATGGGATGGCTATTTGTATCCGTGGGTATTTAATGTAGAGGATTTTGAACCAATTACAGGGCGCATTCATCAGCCGCCGCCAGTACATCAAACATTTGAAGGGCATAATTTTGTTATTTGCTCTTTCGTACCACGTTTATACGATTATCATCCAGAGTCAATTCCGGCACCATATTATCATAGTAATGTTAATAGTGATGAAGTTCTTTACTATGTAGAAGGAAACTTTATGAGTCGCAAAGGTGTGGAAGAAGGTTCTATTACACTTCATCCGAGCGGGATTCCCCATGGGCCGCATCCGGGGAAAACAGAGGCAAGTATAGGGAAGAAAGAGACACTTGAATTAGCTGTTATGATAGACACATTCCGTCCGCTTCGTATTGTAAAACAAGCACATGAAACAGAAGATGAAAAGTATATGTATAGCTGGATTGAACAAGGTTCATATACTGTGAAATAAGTAAAAAAAGCATGCTCTCAATAAGGGAGCATGCCTTTTTTTGTGGAATCGACATGTATAATAATACCAAAAAGAGTTGTCGAAAGATATATAGAAAGAATGATAAGGATAGTGCATATTCAGAAGAATTTCTACTTGTTTCGACAAAAGTATTGACTAGGAAAAGCGTAATGAGTAAAATAAAAAAGCGAATTAAAAATTTTCAGAAAATTTAAAACTTGGAGGAGTGAAAGATGAAGCAAATTTTTCAAAAGAAGCCAATTGCAAAGTTAATGCAAGAAAGTAAGCAAAAAACGTTAGCAAGAACATTGGGCGCGCTAGATTTAACTATGCTTGGAATCGGAGCAATTGTTGGAACTGGTATTTTTGTTCTAACGGGTGTTGTGGCAGCGAAACATTCTGGGCCAGCTATTATATTATCATTTGCGATTGCCGCGCTAGCTTGTGCCTTTGCTGCATTTTGTTATGCTGAATTTGCTTCTTCAGTTCCTGTATCGGGCAGTGTGTATACGTATACATACGCGACGATGGGAGAAGTATTCGCATTTTTAATTGGCTGGGATCTAATGCTTGAATATTTACTTGCTACATCTGCTGTAGCAAACGGTTGGTCTGCATATTTTCAATCTTTATTAAAGGGGTTTGGAATTCACATTCCGACTATTCTCTCCTCGGCTCCTGGTACAGGGAAGGGTGGAATAATTGATCTACCTGCAGTTCTAATTATTTTAGTGATGACAGTTCTTTTATCTAGGGGTGTTCGTGAAAGTGCACGAGTAAATAACATTATGGTATTTATTAAAATAGCAGTTGTTCTTATTTTTATCTTTGCTGGTTTTAATTATGTGAAACCTGAAAACTGGACGCCTTTTATGCCGTTTGGTTTAGATGGTGTAATGGCTGGAGCGGCTACAGTATTCTTCGCATTTATAGGATTTGATGCAGTTTCAACAGCGGCAGAAGAAGTGAAACGTCCGCAACGTGATTTACCAATTGGTATTATTGCATCGTTATTAATTTGTACAGTTCTTTATATCGTTGTTTCGCTTATTTTGACAGGAATTGTTCCATACGGACAGTTAAATATATCAGATCCAGTTGCTTTTGCACTTCAATTTATTGGACAAGATGGCTTAGCTGGAGTAATTTCAGTAGGAGCAATTACAGGAATTACAACAGTAATGCTAGTTATGATGTATGGGCAAGTTCGTGTTTCTTATGCGATGAGCCGAGATGGTTTACTGCCGAAGCGTCTTGCTAAAGTTCATCCGAAATTTAAAACGCCATTTTTAAATACATGGACAACGGGAATTATTGCGGCACTGATTTCAGGATTAATAGATTTAAATGTTTTAGCACATCTTGTAAACATGGGGACATTGTCAGCATTTGCACTCGTAGCTGTTGCGGTAATTGTAATGAGAAGAACCCATCCAGACTTACCAAGGGCATTTAAGGCTCCGCTTGTACCGTTTTTACCAGCGTTAACAGTGATTTTCTGTTTATACTTAATGCTTCAATTATCGGGGACAGCATGGATTAGTTTTGGGATATGGATGGTTATTGGTATAGCGGTTTACTTCTTATATAGCCGAAAACATAGTGCTTTAAATAATAGTAAAAAAGAAGAAGATGTTGCGAATTTATAAGCGAAAAAAATCCATTCTAATTCTGTTAGAATGGATTTTTTTTATTTGAAAATTTACATTTTTCTGAACTTATTATAAGATAATTGTTGGCTAACTAAAGGGGTGAAATGATGAAAAATACGTGGCGTGAGTTAAGGGAGATGGACCGTAACGTATGGATTCGATTTATTGGAGAGACGTTAAATGGAATTGCAATGATGATGTTAATGCCTTTTTTTGCATTATATTTAAAAGATAAGGTAGATTCGTTGTTGGAAGTTGGGGTTATTATGGCGCTTTCTCCAATTGCTGCAAGCTTTGGATCACTTATAGGAGGAAGAATTGCTGACATATATGGAAGAAAACCGATTATGATATTTTCTATGGCAAGTAATGCATTATTAATGCTCGGTTTTCTATTTATAGAAGGATTTATTCCATATGCAATTTTATCTATTTTTTTAGGATTGAGTAATTCTTTATTTCATCCAGCTGCATCAGCTATGGTCGCAGATGTAACGGCACCAGAAAAAAGAACAGAGGCATATGGTTTATTACGAATGGGACACAATATAGGTGCTGCGATTGGTCCGATAATGGGAGCATCAGTAGTTGTGTTGTCAAAGAATCTTGTGTTTATTATTGCCTCTTCTACAATGCTATTTTATGCGTTACTTGTATTACTTCTTATTCAAGAGACGATGCCAAAGAGGACAGATAAGGAAGAACATAAAGAAAAGGAATCTGGGGCAGTTTGGAAAATTGTAATGCGAGATAAGGTATTAATGATTTACTTATTAGCAGGTATTATCATTTCGATGGGGTTTTCTCAAACAGAAGGCATGTTGCCACTACATTTTGATAACGAAATGAAGCGTATTTTTGGAACGAATAATCCATATCCATATTTAATGGCGTTAAACGGACTATTAGTTGTTTTATTCCAATTTCAAATTTCAAAATGGGCTACGGATAAACCAGTCGGGAAGACGATGTTATATGGTGCATGTTTGTTCGGGATTGGATTATTTTTTATAGGGTGGTTACCGAAGTGGTTTGGAGAGTTTAATACAAATGCTACAGTTATTTTAATAACACTACTGTTCGTTTATGCTATATATACGTTAGGTGAGATGATTATGTCGCCTGTACAAATGACATTTGTAGCAAACTTGGCACCTGAGCATTTGAGAGGGACTTATATGGGCGCTGCAAGTTTGCAGTGGATTACAGGAAGCGCATTTGGTCCACTTTTGGGAGGCTTTTTATTAGATCGATTACTTGGCCACTTTCTATTTACAATTTTAGCTGTAGGATGTGTAGTTGCAGGTATTGTATATATTTCTTTAGATCGCCTTGTTGAGCAAAGGCAAAAAGATACACTAACCAAACAATCTTCTTAGTAAATAGGTGACATACACAAAAAAGGGGATTTCTACATATTTTAGGTACATAACTAGATAGGATTACCATTTCATTTTAAAATTCACCTTTGTATAGTAGTGGAATAGAAAAAGTGTAGAAAACCAATAAGTGGTGTCATTTAATTATTTGTGGAAGTTACATTTTATTTCAAATAGGAACTACCTATTTTTATAAAAAGTGCTAAAATAGAAAAATGAAAACAATTGGTTAGGGTGATTTCAGTGACAAAAATTAAATTAGGTTTATTATATGGTGGAAAATCAGCTGAGCATCAAGTTTCGTTACAGACGGCTCTTGCTGCTATTAAAGCGTTAAATCAAGATAAATTCGAGATTCATCCAATTTATATTACAGAACAAGGTCAATGGGTACGTGGTGAGCGTATTGAAGGCGAAGTAACAGATGTTGAAGCTTTAAAAATGAGTAGTGCAGAAAATGCGATTTCTCCGTTATCATTAAGTACAGAGATTATTCCATCTGCAGCTTCTGAGGAAAACGCTATTGACGTTATTTTCCCATTACTACATGGACCAAACGGTGAAGATGGAACGGTTCAAGGACTATTAGAATTGATGAATATTCCTTATGTAGGAAATGGTGTTCTAGCATCATCTGCTGGTATGGATAAAGTTGTTATGAAAAACATCTTTGCAGAGGCTGGTTTAACACAAGCAAAATATGCGTCTTTCATTCGCAGTGCATGGGAAAAAGATCGTGAGGAAGCTTATTCTAAAGTAGAAGATAAGTTAGGATATCCTTGTTTCGTAAAACCAGCAAACCTTGGTTCAAGTGTTGGTATTAATAAGTGTAAAAATCGTGAAGAACTTGAGAATGCATTTGTAGAGGCATTCCAATTTGATCGCAAAATTATTGTAGAAGAAAATATTGTAGGTCGTGAAGTAGAAGTGGGGGTACTAGGTAATGATGAGCCGAAATGTTCAGTTGTAGGTGAAATCGTTCCGAAAAAGGACTTCTATGATTATAAGTCGAAATATATCGATGGTGATACGGCGTTAATTATTCCAGCTGAAATGATAGAAGAAGAATCTGATGTGATTAAGCGTGATGCAATTATTGCGTTCCAATCATTAGATGGTGCAGGCTTAACGCGAGCTGATTTCTTCTTAACGAAAGACGGAGAAGTGTATATTAACGAAGTAAACACTATGCCAGGATTTACACCGTTTAGTATGTTCCCTCTATTATGGCAACATACTGGGTTACCGTATCCAGAGTTAATCGAAGAGCTAATTCGTTTAGCGATTGAACGTCACGAAGAAAAACAAAAAATTAAATATACAATCTAACAAAAAAAGGAGGAAGCACTATTCGTAGGAATAGTGCTTCCTCTATGTAAGGAGCGTTTCTATATGATAAAGCGAATGTTAAAGCAAGTAGAACAGATGGTAAATGGTACTGGATTAGCAGAGCAATATGAGGGAACTATTATTCAAGGCGTGTCTATTGATACGAGAAAAATTGAAAAAGGAAACTTATATGTTCCGATTCAAGGGGAGCGTTTCGATGGACATGCTTTTGTAGATAAAGCAGTTGAAAATGGAGCTGTAGCTACATTATGGATGAAAGATGTAGCAAATCCACCCGAGAATCTTCCGGTTATTTTTGTAGAAGATACGCTATCTGCACTGCAAATGTTAGCGAAAAACTATCGCGATCAATTGGATGTTAAAGTTGTTGGTGTGACAGGTAGTAACGGTAAAACATCCACGAAAGATATTGTGACAAGTATTCTCGCGACTAAGTTCAAAGTTCAAAAAACAGAAGGAAATTTCAATAACCATATTGGGTTACCTCTCACTATTTTAAACTTAGAAGAAAATACAGAAGTAGCTGTATTAGAAATGGGTATGTCAAGCCGAGGAGAGATTGAATTTTTATCTAAGTTAGCTCGTCCTAATGCAGCTATCATTACGAATATTGGTGAGGCACATTTAATGGATTTAGGATCTCGTGAGGCAATTGCTGAAGCGAAATTAGAAATTGTTACAGGGTTACAAGAAGGTGGCGTGTTCGTATATAATGGAGATGAGCCGTTATTAACGAATCGTGTTCCTGAAATGAATTTAGCAGCAGAAACAGTTACGTTTGGTGATGCAAGAGCCAACGATTACTATCCAACAACTGTAACATTACAGGCAACTGGGACACATTTTAAAATGAATAGAGATGAAAATATTTCATTCTACCTACCGGTGTTAGGAAAACATAATGTGTACAATACACTTGCTTCAATGGCAATTGCGACACATTTTGGGGTGACGTGGGAAGAAATGAAACAAGGTTTAGTAACACTTCAAATGACGGGCATGCGTATGGAGATTGTAAAAACGGATAGTGGATTAACAATTATCAACGATGCTTATAATGCAAGTCCGACGGCTATGGAGGCAGCATTCCATTTAATGAATGGTTTAGATGGATTTACTAAAAAAATCGTTGTGCTCGGTGATATGTTAGAACTTGGAAATCAAGAAGTGCAGTTCCATTATGAGGTAGGTAAATTAATCGATCCAGCAAAAATCGCACATGTATTCACATACGGTAGATTAGGAGCTCAAATTGCTGAAGGAGCGAAAATTAATTTCCCTAATGAACGTGTAAAGGCGTATGATAATAAAGAAGAGTTAGTAAGAGATTTACAAGCGGTAGTCGATGCCAAAGATGTTGTATTAATAAAAGCATCTCGCGGTATGAAATTAGAAGAAGTAATTACGATGTTGAAATAATTGGTGTATATAAATAGGGATGATAGTCACGAAAATAGAAGAAACTTATAATAAGCGCTTACAGTAAATGATAAAAAAATAAAAGTAAAGAAAAAGGCCCTTAATATAAAATAAGGTAACAGTTGGGTTTGCTTTTTACACATACAAAACTTATAATTGATAAAGTGTAATAACGTTTAGAAGTATTTTCGTGAAGAATATACGCCCGGTTATATACGTGAGCATTCAGGAAAAGGGCTTTTCCGCAAATTCGGAAAACGCCTTTTTTTAAATGATAAGTATAGGATAGAAAAGGAGAAGTAACATTGACAACATTTCGAGAATTAGGATTAAGTGAGTCTTTACTGCAATCGGTTGAAAGTATGGGCTTTGAAGAGGCTACGCCGATTCAAGCTGAAACAATTCCACATGCATTGCAAGGTAAGGATATTATTGGGCAAGCGCAAACAGGTACAGGGAAAACAGCAGCATTCGGATTACCACTATTAGATAAAGTGGATACAAATAAAGAAGCAGTTCAAGGTATTGTTATCGCGCCAACGCGTGAATTAGCAATTCAAGTTGGAGAAGAGCTATACAAAATTGGTAAACATAAACGTGTTCGTATTCTACCAATTTATGGTGGTCAAGATATTAACCGCCAAATTCGTGCTCTAAAAAAACACCCACACATTATTGTTGGTACGCCGGGTCGTATTTTAGATCATATTAACCGTAAAACACTTCGCTTACAAAACGTAGAGACTGTTGTTCTTGATGAAGCGGATGAAATGTTAAACATGGGCTTCATTGAAGATATTGAAGCGATTTTAACAGATGTGCCAGAAACACATCAAACATTATTATTCTCAGCGACAATGCCAGATCCAATCCGTCGTATTGCTGAGCGTTTCATGACTGAGCCTCAACACATTAAAGTAAAAGCAAAAGAAGTAACAATGCCAAACATTCAGCAGTTCTATTTAGAAGTGCAAGAAAAGAAAAAGTTTGACGTGTTAACACGCTTACTAGATATTCAATCTCCAGAGC
Organism: Bacillus sp. AFS012607; assembly: GCF_002558005.1. Classification (NCBI taxonomy): domain Bacteria; kingdom Bacillati; phylum Bacillota; class Bacilli; order Caryophanales; family Bacillaceae; genus Bacillus; species Bacillus sp. AFS012607. Next base: position 10,497 of record NZ_NTVM01000047.1, on the reverse strand, counting down.
TTGCGATCGTATTTGGTCGTACAAAGCGTCGTGTTGATGAATTATCAGAAGCATTAAACTTACGTGGTTATGCAGCAGAAGGTATTCATGGTGACTTAACACAGGCGAAACGTATGTCTGTATTACGTAAATTTAAAGAAGGTGCTATTGAAGTTCTTGTTGCAACAGACGTTGCTGCACGTGGTCTTGATATTTCAGGCGTAACACACGTATACAACTTCGATATCCCACAAGATCCAGAATCATACGTTCACCGTATCGGTCGTACTGGCCGTGCAGGTAAAAAAGGTATTGCAATGTTATTTGTAACACCACGTGAATCAGGACAATTAAAAAATATCGAGCGTACAACAAAACGTAAAGTTGATCGCATGGAAGCACCGACACTTGATGAGGCATTAGAAGGTCAACAACGTTTAATCGCTGAAAAACTTCAAAGCACGATTCAAAATGAGAACTTATCATACTACAAGCGTATTGCAGAAGAAATGTTAGAAGAGAATGACTCTGTAACAGTAGTAGCTGCTGCTTTAAAAATGATGACTAAAGAGCCGGATACAACTCCGATTGCTTTAACATCAGAACCACCAGTTGTTTCAAGAGGTGGCGGTTCTAAAAAACGTGGCGGTAACGGAGGCGGATACCGTGATGGTAACCGTAATCGTAGTCGTGATGGACGCGGTGGTGGCGATGGTCGTAACCGTGATGGACGTAATCGTGACGGAAACCGTGATCGCAATCGTGATGGAAACCGTGATCGTAATCGTGATGGTGGTAGTCGTGGTCGTAGAGGTGAAGGTCAAGGTCGCCCAGGATCTTCAAATGGACGCGGCGAAAGAAAACATCATAGCCGTCCACAAGCTTAATAAAAAAAGAGAATGCCCTTTGCGGGCATTCTCTTTTTTTATTTCTGTAATTGTGCATACTACATAGTAGTTATGATAGAAAAGGGGCTGTTATATGCTTGTAAGGCTTGGTTACGTTGCGATGAGTGTGCATTTGAAGAATGCATCCCCATCTCAAACGATGACGTACGCACAGTTTCAGAAAATAGATGATCGTGATGCTGCAATTCGTAAACTTGAAAGAATTGCTAATTCCAATTTGGAAAATTGTTTGCGTTTATTAAAGCATAATAAGGGACATGACATATCTTTCTTTCGGCTTAGTTCTAAGCTCATTCCTTTAGCGAATCATGAGGAATTGTTAGAGTGGAACTATATTCGTCCTTTAAAAGAAAAATTGAAAGAATTAGGTGAATATGCAATTCATATGAATATGCGAATTGATTTTCATCCAGATCATTTTGTTGTACTAAATTCACCTGAGGAGAGTGTTTTCAAACAATCTGTAAAGACATTGCAGATGCACAAAAAATTATTAAAAGGCATGGGGATTGAACATAAGCAACGATGTGTACTACATGTTGGAGGAGGGTATAAAGATAAAGAACTTGCATTAGAGCGTTTTATAGAGAATTGGTCTAATGTCCCAAGGGGTATTCAAGAAATGATTATATTAGAAAATGATGATACAACTTTTACGTTAGAGGAAACATTATATTTAGGAGAAAAATTAGATATTCCCGTCGTGTTTGATTTGCATCACCATATGATGAATAATGAGCAAGAAGATTGGTATGAAGATTGGGCACGTGTTGTTCATACGTGGGAAACATCTTTGTTGCCAGTTAAAATGCATATCTCTAGCCCTAGAGAGGGAAAAGATCCAAGAGCTCATGCAGATTATATTAATGTAGACGCATTTTTATCTTTTTTAAGAAGGATAAAGGGAAGTGTTCCGCAAATTGATTGTATGATTGAGGCGAAGATGAAGGATGAGTCTTTATTTCAATTAATGAGGGATTTAAGCGAACAGGTAGATGTAGAAATTATCGATGGTGCAAGCTTTTATATTAAATAAGCTTTGCGCCATCGTTTTTTTTGGTTAAAAAAGGAGTTAAAATGCCGCCGGTTATTAAACCTGTTAAATGACTGATCGGATTGGCGGAAGGGTTAAAGAAAGTAAATAGCAGTAATAGAAGTATCATAATTGAGAAAATGGCAATTTCTTTTGGTTGTGAAGAGCGGTAACGATTGTACAATAAAAATAATTGTGCGCCTAATAGTCCGAAAATCCCACCTGATGCACCTGCGTGAATATATTCAGGTGGCATAATAATATAAGAAGAAATATTTCCAGAAATTCCAGAAATAAAAAATAGAATAAAAAAAGAAAAGTGTCCGAGTTGCTTTTCGATAGAAGAACCAAGTGCAAACAAAAAAATACTATTAGAAAGAAAATGTTGTAAGTCTACGTGTACCAGAAGGGAAGTTATGACACGCCACCATTCTCCTTTAGCGATATATTCATTAGAGGCTGCCAGTGGGAAGAGGAAAAAGTCGCCTAATATCATCAGGACTAAGTGAATAAGAAGTAAGGTGAGAATAGTCGATTGTAAAGAAATCTGAGTGGATCTTATTAGCATACGGTTACTATCACCCCTTTTGCATCAGAAAGATTCTCTGTTATTCTTATCAATATGAAAGAAGAAAGTTAAATAGAAGAAGGGGATTTTGAAATGATTATAGGGATTGGAATCGATATTATTGAATTAAATCGTATTGAAAAAATGCTAGATGGAAAGCTTAAATTTATGGAACGTATTTTAACGAAAAATGAACGTAATGTTGCTATGGAGCTGAAAGGAAGTCGCCTTACAGAGTTTGTAGCTGGAAGATTTGCAGCGAAAGAGGCATATTCAAAAGCTGTAGGTACTGGTATCGGGAAAGAAGTGAGCTTTTTAGATATTGAAGTGAAAAATGATGAAAGAGGTAAGCCGATTCTGATTACAAGTACAGAGTATGTTGTTCATTTATCAATTAGTCATAGTAAGGAATTTGCTGTTGCTCAAGTTGTTTTAGAAAGCTCGTCACGCTAGTCTGCATATTTTATATCTTTGTCTCATATATTTGAGGTAGCGATAAGGAAGGTACATCTTCCATTCATTTATAGGGGCAAAGGGGCTGAAGTGATGAAAAGGCGTCTGTTTTTAGTTCTTGTCGGTTTGTTGACCGTTTTTGTATTGGCGGGTTGTGTGGAAAAGAAACAAGATGATGTCGTGAAAGATTTAGAAGCGAAAGTAAAAGGGATGAAAAGTTATCAAGCTGAAGCGAAATTATCTATTAAAACAGGAAATGAGCCTCAGGAGTATAACGTAGAAATTTGGCATAAGGAACCGTCTTTTTATCGTGTGAATTTAAAGAATGCAAAAAAAGATCAGAGCCAAATTATTTTAAGAAATGAAGAAGGTGTATTTGTATTAACGCCAGCACTTAATAAGAGCTTCCGTTTTCAAAGTGATTGGCCGCAAAATAGCAGCCAGGCTTATTTATATGAATCACTTGTAAGAGATATTTTGCAGGATAAGAAAAACCTTACTTTCGAGAAAACAGATAAGTATTATATTTTTAAAACAAAAACAAACTATCAACATCAAAATATGTTGCCGAAACAAGAGATTACACTGAAGAAGAGCGATTTGACTCCAGTTTCAGTGAAGTTAATGGATAATGATCAAAATGTTCTTGTAAAAGTAGATTTCTCTAAGGTAAAATTCGATGCGAAATTTGATAAAGGTGCATTTGATACGAAACAAAATATGTCTAGAGCGCAGGTAGATGTTCAAACAACAGCGAAAGAAGACAAACCGTTTGCTACTTTGTATCCGCTTGATACACCACAAGGTATGACTCTGCAAGATGAAAAAGAGTTGAAGACAGACAGTGGCAAGCGTGCGATACTCACATACACTGGAAATAAGAAATCCTTTACTTTAATACAAGAAAAGGCAAAAGTTGCAGAGGCTTCATCAGCGGTAAGTGTAAGTGGAGAACCGGTTGATCTTGGGTTTACGATTGGTGCGTTGACGAAAGACTCTGTAACGTGGTCGCATAACGGAGTAGAATATATGCTCGTGTCTAAAGGTTTAGAGCCGAAGGAGCTGTTAATGGTTGCTCGTTCAGTTACAGCGAAGCAGGTGAAGTAAACTTCTTAGACGTGGTGATATATGTGCACCACGTCTTTTCTTAGTTTGAAGGTGGATTTCATAAAAGAAGCATATAAAAGAATAAGCTTCGCATATCGTGTATAAGGAAGTGTATTTATGGAAGAAGCACCATTTTATCGTGACACGTGGGTGGAAGTGGATTTAGATGCCATTTATAACAACGTTACACATATTAAAGAGTTCATCCCAAGTGATGTAGAGATTTTTGCTGTAGTTAAAGCGAACGCATATGGGCACGATTATGTACCGGTTGCTAAAACGGCATTAGAAGCGGGTGCAACAAGGTTAGCTGTTGCTTTTTTAGATGAAGCTCTAGTGCTTCGGAGGGCTGGTATTACTGTGCCGATTTTAGTGTTAGGTCCCTCGCCGCCGCGTGATGTAAATGTAGCTGCTGAAAATGATGTAGCGCTAACTGTTTTTCAAAAAGAATGGGTGGACGAAGCAATTAAACTTTGGGATGGTTCATCTGTAATGAAATTTCATATTAATTTTGATAGTGGTATGGGGAGAATTGGAATACGTGAAAGAAAAGAGCTGAAAGAATTTTTAAGGAGTTTAGAAGGTGCACCGTTTTTAGAGTTAGAAGGAGTATACACGCATTTTGCAACGGCAGATGAGGTTGAGACTTCGTATTTTGATAAGCAATATAACACGTTCTTAGAGCAGTTAAGTTGGTTGAAAGAATTCGGAGTGGATCCTAAGTTTGTCCATACAGCTAATAGTGCTGCCACGTTACGTTTTCAAGGGATTACATTTAATGCAGTGCGAATTGGGATTGCAATGTATGGATTATCTCCTTCTGTAGAAATACGTCCTTTTTTACCATTTGAATTAGAACCGGCGCTATCACTGCATACGAAAGTAGCTCATATTAAACAGGTGATTAAAGGTGATGGAATTAGTTATAACGTCACTTATCGAACGAAAACTGAAGAATGGATCGCGACTGTAGCGATTGGTTATGCAGATGGATGGCTTAGAAGATTACAAGGATTTGAAGTGCTTATAAATGGTAAAAGGGTACCGATTGTAGGGCGAGTAACAATGGATCAGTTCATGATTCATCTTCCTTGTGAAGTGCCGCTTGGTACGAAAGTTACGCTTATTGGAAGGCAGGGAGATGAGTATATTAGCGCTACAGAGGTTGCGGAATATTCAGGGACTATTAATTATGAAATTATTGCAACGATCAGTTTCCGTGTGCCAAGAATATTTATACGGAATGGTAAGGTTGTAGAGATAATTAATTACTTGAACAATATATAGAAGGTAGCATGATTGCTTCTTGTCATTGGAGTGACTGTTCATTGCTGGATAATAAGCTCTTTTTGATGAGAAGCTTTTTACTTATAATCATTTTTTATATAAGTTACACGTAAGTTTTGAAGAGGAGTTCTATTGTTTTTAGTTAGTTATGAGATAAAAAATTTAAGAAGATGAATGTTTTGTTTGTGAATTGGAAAACATAAGCAAGGAATAAGGAAGTCTTTGCAACAGGCTCCATACAATGGTATTATTACAATAGGTGTCATATATATATATTTGGGTGTGTAGTTGACGGTGGAGGTGTATTTTTGTGTCCGAATCAAGTGTAACTACTGAAATCGTGGTTCGGTTGCCAAAGCAAATGGTAACGGAATTGGACGGAATTGGAAAACAAGAGAATAAGAATCGCCATGAACTAATTTGCCAGGCAACACAATTGTTATTGCGTCAACATAAGACGAAGAAACGCTACCAACATGAATCAATGCGACGTGGGTATATTGAAATGGGAAAAATTAATCTTGGTATTGCATCTGAAGCTTTCTTAGCGGAGTATGAAGCAGCTCATACAGTAGAACGCTTAGTTAGCGGGGGGTAATATTTTGATTGTAAAACGCGGCGACGTGTATTTTGCAGACCTTTCCCCAGTTGTTGGTTCTGAGCAAGGAGGCGTTCGTCCGGTTCTTGTCATTCAAAATGACATCGGAAATCGTTTTAGTCCAACGGTGATTGTAGCGGCTATTACTGCACAGATTCAAAAAGCGAAATTACCCACTCATGTGGAAATTGATGCGAAAAAGTATGGTTTTGAGAGAGATTCTGTTATTTTACTTGAGCAGATTCGAACAATCGATAAGCAACGCTTAACGGACAAAATCACTCATTTAGATGAAGTGATGATGAGTCGTGTAGATGAAGCGTTACAAATTAGTTTAGGACTAATAGATTTTTAAATCGGCAGTTTAAGTTGCTCTCTTTGAAGGGCAACTTTTTTTATTATAGAGGAGGTTACGGTTGTATATGGAAATGGTAGATAATCGACAAGCGTTAATGAAAATGTTAGTGAAAGAATTAGGCTTTAGCGAAAAGCAAGTTCGTCATGTTATTCAATTAACAGAAGAAGGTAACACAGTTCCATTTATTGCTCGTTACCGAAAAGAATGGACAGGCTCTTTAGATGAGGTGCAAATTCGTGCGATTTTAGAGAGATGGCAATATATGATGCAACTTGAAGATAGGAAGGAAGAAGTTATTCGTCTTATTGGTGAGAAGGGAAAACTGACAGGAGAGCTAAGGCTGCAAATTGTTAAAGCTACAAAGTTGCAGGAAGTAGAAGATTTATATCGTCCATATAAAGAGAAAAGAAGAACGAAAGCAACGATTGCAAAAGAAAAAGGGTTAGAACCGTTAGCTGAATGGTTATTGTTATATAAGAAAGAAGATTCGGCTAAAAAGGCAGTGGAATTTATTAATGCAGAGAAAGAAGTGCAATCTGCAGAAGAAGCTTTACAAGGTGCACAAGACATTATTGCAGAAATGATTTCAGATGAAGCTACGTATCGTAGTTGGATTCGAAATATTACTTTTAGAAAAGGTATTATGTCTTCGTCTGTAAAAGGTGAAGAAAAAGATGAAAAGAATATATATGAAATGTATTACAGTTATGAAGAACCATTGCAAAAAGTAGTACCACATCGTGTATTAGCAATGAATCGCGGTGAGAAAGAAGATATATTGAGAGTTTCTGTTGTCCCACCAGTAGATGAGATATTAAATTTCTTAAATAAGAAAGTAATTCGTGATAACGATTCTAAAAGTGCGCATTATGTACAATTAGCGATTGAAGATGGTTATAAACGATTAATTCAATCTTCAATTGAAAGAGAAATTCGTAAAGAATTAACAGAAACAGCTGAAGAACGAGCGATACATATTTTCTCTGAGAACTTACGTAACTTATTATTACAACCTCCGATGAAAGGGAAAGTCGTGCTAGCGGTAGACCCGGCATATAGAACTGGTTGTAAATTATCTGTAGTAGATGATACGGGGAAAGTACTACATATTGATGTTATTTATCCGCATCCGCCTGTTCGTAAATATGATGACGCAAAAACGAAAGTTCTTTCTATTATAGATAAATATCAAGTTGAAATGATTGCAATTGGTAATGGGACAGCATCTAGAGAAACAGAGGAATTTATAGTAGATGTATTGCAAAGTGTGAAACAGGAAGTCTTTTATATTATTGTAAATGAAGCGGGTGCTAGTGTATATTCAGCTTCTGATTTAGCTCGTGAAGAATTCCCAAATTTACAAGTTGAAGAGAGAAGTGCTGTTTCTATTGGAAGACGTCTGCAAGATCCACTGGCTGAACTTGTGAAAATTGATCCTAAATCAGTTGGAGTTGGACAATACCAACATGATGTATCTCAAAAGAGATTGAATGAGTCATTAACATTTGTAGTAGAGACAGCTGTGAACCAAGTTGGGGTTAATGTAAATACGGCTTCGGTTGCATTGTTACAATATGTTTCAGGTTTATCGAAAACTGTTGCGAAAAATATTGTGGCAAAGAGAGAAGAGGATGGGAAATTCACAAAGCGCACGGAATTAAAGAAAATCCCACGTTTAGGTGCAAAGACGTACGAACAATGTATAGGTTTCTTGCGTATATTAGAAGGAGCGAATCCATTAGATCGGACAGGTATTCATCCTGAACAATATAAAAATGTTGAATTGTTATTGAAGAGTTTAGGGTTATCGATAGATGACGTAGGACAACCGCAATTACAAAAGAGATTGGAAGAAGTAGAGATTTCTAAGTTGTCTCAAGAAACGGGAGTTGGGGAGCCGACGTTAGTTGATATTATAGATGCACTCATTAGTCCAGAACGAGATATGAGGGATGAGTTGCCTAAACCACTTCTGAAAAAAGGGATTTTGAAATTAGAAGATTTAAAACGTGGTATGGAACTAGAAGGAACAGTGCGTAACGTTGTTGATTTTGGTGCTTTTGTTGATGTTGGCGTAAAGCAAGATGGTTTAGTGCATATTTCTAAGCTTAGCAAACAGTTTGTAAAGCATCCGTTAGATGTTGTATCAGTAGGACAAATTGTAAAAGTATGGGTAGATGATATTGATACAAAAAAAGGACGCGTTGCACTATCTATGTTGCCGATTGAATAGTAAGAGAAGAGAGCAGATAAAACTGCTCTTTTTTTATAGAATAAAAAGTGTAATGGATCATGAGTTTTGATGTATTTTGCTATAATAAAACCAGCATTCATTTAGCAATTTAATTTGATACCGGTTTTTTTCGAAATATGCACGTTGCATCTGTTTCTTTAGCCACGTAGGCATAGGAATCCCTCCTTGTTTAATCCTACTCTCAAAAATCTAAAGTACTATTAATGAGAGGTTGGTGAGTGGATTTCTATTCATGTTGTGTTTTTAGAAACCACGCGTCTTGAATGAGGATGGGTATATGTACTATTTAATATATGTATAAGAAGCGTGAAAAGTGTAAAAATATTTTTTTGTTTAGGAGGAATGAGAATGGACGAGAAAGAAATTCAACGGCTAGTGGAAGAAGTATCGCTACAATACTTCGGAATGCCATTTTTACATAAAGTAAAGTTCAATAGTAGGTTGCGTACAACTGGCGGGCGTTATCTGTTGAAGAGTCACAATGTTGAACTGAATTATCGATATTACGAAATGTATGGTAAGGAGGAATTAATCGGAATCATCAAACATGAACTGTGTCATTATCACTTGCATATTACAGGAAGAGGGTATAAGCACAGGGACAGAGATTTTCGTGAGTTGTTAAAGAAAGTTGATGCACCTCGTTTTTGTAAACGAATGATTAATGAAGAGAAGGAAAAAAAGATTTATAAGTATGAATGTATGGAGTGTTTACTTCAATATGTAAGAAGGCGTCAAATAAATACAAAAAGATATGTCTGCGGAAAGTGTAAAGGGAAACTCAAACCGATATCGAAAACATCTTGACAGTAAAAACGCAATCCAGTATATTATAAACATGTCACGTTTGAACAAGATGTTGTTAAAAACTTCTTGACTTACAGAAAGAAATTTTATAAGATACAAATTGTCTTCATTATTCCGCAGTAGCTCAGTGGTAGAGCTATCGGCTGTTAACCGATCGGTCGTAGGTTCGAGTCCTACCTGCGGAGCCATACAGAGAAGTACCCAAGTGGCTCAAGGGGCTCCCCTGCTAAGGGAGTAGATCGCTAACGCGGTGCGAGGGTTCGAATCCCTTCTTCTCTGCCATACATATTGGCCCGTTGGTCAAGTGGTTAAGACACCGCCCTTTCACGGCGGTAACACGGGTTCGAATCCCGTACGGGTCACCACTTCGGAGGATTAGCTCAGCTGGG
>NZ_NTVM01000047.1:0-701 GCF_002558005.1 Bacillus sp. AFS012607 | reverse complement strand
GGTCGGGACCGCCATTTTAACTTCTGCTAATTGGCAGTTGTTTTTTATTGGACATTATGGTACGATAACATTTGTCTTTGAAAATAAGATATTTTTTCAGTGGGCTATAGCCAAGCGGTAAGGCAACGGACTTTGACTCCGTCATGCGCTGGTTCGAATCCAGCTAGCCCAGCCATTTACGAGCCATTAGCTCAGTTGGTAGAGCATCTGACTTTTAATCAGAGGGTCGAAGGTTCGAATCCTTCATGGCTCACTTTTTTGTTTTTTCCGCGCGGTCGTGGCGGAACGGCAGACGCGCTAGGTTGAGGGCCTAGTGGGGGAAACCCCGTGGAGGTTCAAGTCCTCTCGGCCGCATCAAAAAAATCTTAAAAAAGTACTTGCATTTGAAAATGTAGTATGATAAGATAATTGAGTCGCCAAAATACAACGACGAAAAAACATCATGAATAAGCGCCCGTAGCTCAATTGGATAGAGCGTTTGACTACGGATCAAGAGGTTAGGGGTTCGACTCCTCTCGGGCGCGCCAATTACGGGAAGTGGCTCAGCTTGGTAGAGCACCTGGTTTGGGACCAGGGGGTCGCAGGTTCAAATCCTGTCTTCCCGACCACGCGGGTGTAGTTTAGTGGTAAAACAAGAGCCTTCCAAGCTCTGGTCGAGAGTTCGATTCTCTTCACCCGCTTTTAGTTCTTTGAAAACTGAA
>NZ_NTVM01000046.1:0-239 GCF_002558005.1 Bacillus sp. AFS012607 | reverse complement strand
ATTGCAAAATTCAAGCTTCCATATGGAAAGTACACGTATAAAGAAACGTTCGCACCAGACGGATATCTACTGAATGAAGAGATTTTCCCTTTTGAAATTAAAGAGGATGGTCAAATTATTAAGCATACGGTGAAGGACCAGAAGAAACCAACACCACCTACACCAGAGACACCAAAACCAGAACAGCCAGAACAACCACAAAAACCAGAAATACCACAAAAGCCAGAGCAACCAGAAGC
>NZ_NTVM01000045.1:0-88407 GCF_002558005.1 Bacillus sp. AFS012607 | reverse complement strand
GCGATAGTAATTGAAATGAAGTTGATTTTTAATAAAATTAGTAAAATCAAACCTACGATAGAAAAAACCGCAAAAAATCTCCATCTTTTTATATGTAACATATAACCCTCCCTTATGTAGCCTATTTCATCTTATATTTAATTATTTTTTTTGTAAATGTGGAACAACTTTATTGTTTAGGTTGTCTATTAAGTATTACAGCATGAAGAAAGGAATAATTAGCATGAAAATTTACTAGCAAGTTTATATGTAAGTTTAATAAGAGTCATTATACAGTTTAGCACTTCTCATGCAAGTGGCAAAAAAATAGAGAGAAAACAGGAAGGGAGAGTTATTAATTCCGTATCTAAACGAAAAGAGATGGTTGCTTACAAGGATTAAGCAAAAAATTGAGGCAATATTTATAACCGATTATCGGTATCTAATATATAAGGAATGCTTTTAGTATTTGTAGCAATTTCTGAAAGGATTAAATGGAGGATTTATGAAAGAACAAAAAGGCAAGAAGCAGAAGACATATATATCTATTCGATTAAATATAATGTTCCTTTGCATATTTGTACTATTCTCAGCTATTATTATGCAGCTAGGAAAGGTACAAATCGTTGAGGGAGAGGCTTATAAGAACCAAGTGGAAAGTAGTCAAAATGCAATAACTAGTATTCCAGTTCCACGTGGACAAATTTTAGATCGAGAAGGGAAAACAGTTGTTAATAATAAATCTCTTCGCACAATTACGTATACAAGGATGAAGGGAATTACGAGTGAAGATATTTTAAAAACAGCAAAAGACTTGGCGAAAGTACTTGAAATGCCTGAACAAGATATAAATAAATTAACAGATATCGATAAAAAAGATTTTTGGATGCAGTTGAATTCGAAACGTGCGGAGACAAAGATTACTAAGAAAGATATAGAAAAGTTTAAAGAAAAGGGTATAGAGGGAAAAGAGTTAGATAAAAAAATAGAAGACTTAAGACGAGGTCGTGTTACAGAGGTAGAATTAGCAGAATTAACAGCACAAGATTTAAAGGTGTTAGCTATTAAAAGTAAAATGAGTTCAGGTTATCAACTAACACCACAAATCATTAAAAAAGATGTAACAGATGAAGAGTATGCGCGGATAAGCGAAAATCTTGCGAATTTTCCAGGAGTAGATGCAACTGTTGATTGGGAACGTAATTATGTAAACGGTAATTTATTTCGTTCTGTATTAGGAAATATTACGAGTAGTGAAGAAGGATTACCGAAAGAAAATTTAGATTCTTATTTAGTACGTGGATATAACCGTAATGATCGTGTTGGAAAAAGTTATATTGAACAACGATATGAAGATGTATTACACGGCACAAAAGAAGAAGTGAAAAATATTACTGATAAATCAGGAAACATTGTTAGCACAGAAATAATCTCTAAAGGAAAAAGTGGTAATAGTTTAACATTAACGATTGATATGGAATTACAAAAGAAAGTGGAAGAAAGTATAGAGAAAAACTTGAGAGCTTTTAAGAGTTCAGAGCCACTGCTCGATCGAGCTTTTGTTGTCATGACGAATCCAAATAACGGACAAATTTTATCAATGGCAGGCAAAAAGATTGTAGAAAAAGAAGGGAAAATAGAAGTTGAGGATTTGGCATTAGGAAACATGACAACTTCGTATGAGCTAGGGTCAGCTGTAAAAGGTGCTACTTTATTAACTGGATATGAGACAGGCGCAATACATCCAGGAGATCAATTTTATGACGCGCCGATGAAATTTAAAGGTACACAAGCTAAGAAATCGTGGAATGTATCCGGATTTGGTAATATTAATGATTTACGGGCTTTACAAGTATCTTCGAATGTATACATGTTCCAGACAGCTTTAAAAATTGCGGGAGTTAATTACGTACCAAATGGCTCATTGGATATTAAGCAAGGAGCATTTGATACGATGCGCTATTATTTCAAGCAATTTGGTTTAGGTGTCCCAACAGGTATTGATTTACCGAATGAAATAATTGGACAAACGAGAAAAGTAGATAGTCAACCTGGGTTTTTACTAGATTTTTCTATCGGTCAGTATGATACGTATACGCCGTTGCAATTAGCGCAATATATTTCAACGATTGCGAATGGTGGTTATAGAATGCAACCTCAAATTGTACAAGAAATACGAGAACAATCAATAAAAGAAGAGGTTGGCAAAGTTATACGTTCCATAGAGCCTGTCGTATTAAATCGAATTGATATGAAGAAAGAACACATTGATCGGATAAAAGAAGGGTTTAGATGGGTATTCCAAGAAGGTGATGGAACTGGCGTGAAATATTTCAAAAACGCGCCATATAAACCAGCAGGAAAGACAGGAACAGCCCAAACTGTATATGGTGGAGATGACCCGATTGGTAGAAATGCAAAAGGAGAACGTATGGAATGTTACAACTTAACGTTAGTTGGATATGCTCCATATGATAATCCAGAAGTAGCATTTTCCGTAGTAGTTCCATGGCTTCATGATGATAAAAATGGAATTAATTCTATAATCGGAAAGGAAGTATTAGATGTATACTTTGATTTAAAACAGCAACGTATACATGGTGAAGCTACTAGTACAGGTAGTTCTAAGCAAAATTAGAGTACTTTTCTCAGGGAAAGAACCTGTTCATATAAAGCCATTTATAAGTAAAAAAATGAAATATGAAATAGGAGATAGAGGCGTCGTAGCTACTATCTCTTATTTTGTTAATAACTCTCATACTAGCTATAATTTTTTTAGTTTATGGAACAAATTTGGTTCGGTGATTGTCTATTATGTGTACGTATAAAAAGGTGCTAAAAATTTGGAAGGAATGATGATTTTGAAAAATAAGAGGATGCTAAAAATAGGAATATGCGTTGGTATATTAGGTTTAAGTATTACAAGCCTAGAAGCTTTTACAGGAGGGGCACTGCAAGTTGAAGCGAAAGAAAAGACTGGACAAGTGAAACATAAAAATCAGGCGACGCATAAAGAGTTCTCTCAACTTGAGAAAAAATTTGATGCTCGATTAGGTGTATATGCGATTGATACTGGTACAAATCAAACAATCTCTTATCGACCTAACGAAAGATTTGCCTTCGCATCAACCTACAAGGCTTTAGCTGCAGGAGTATTACTACAGCAAAACTCAATTGATACATTAAATGAAGTAATCACATTTACGAAAGAAGACTTAGTGGATTATTCACCTGTTACAGAGCAACATGTAGATACTGGAATGAAACTAGGAGAAATTGCTGAGGCTGCTGTTCGTTCAAGTGATAATACTGCAGGGAACATTTTATTTAATAAAATAGGCGGACCGAAAGGATATGAAAAAGCGCTTAGGCATATGGGGGATCGGATTACTATGTCTGATCGCTTTGAAACAGAATTAAACGAAGCTATTCCAGGAGACATTCGTGACACTAGTACAGCGAAAGCTATTGCTACGAATCTTAAAGCTTTTACGGTCGGAAATGCACTTCCAGCTGAAAAACGTAAAATTCTTACAGAGTGGATGAAAGGAAATGCTACAGGGGACAAACTTATTCGTGCAGGCGTACCAACTGACTGGGTAGTTGGAGATAAATCAGGTGCTGGTAGTTACGGGACAAGAAATGATATTGCTATCGTTTGGCCTCCAAATAGAGCACCAATTATCATCGCAATTTTATCTAGTAAAGATGAGAAAGAGGCTACCTATGATAATCAACTCATTGCAGAGGCAACTGAAGTTATAGTTAAGGCTCTTAGGTAATAGTATTTTAGTTTTCGCATTTTTAACATAAAAGTATTAAAAGTATAAAGTTAGAAAACGACTCTTTTCGTGTGATAAGAGTCGTTTTTGTGTTCTTATTATTAAAAAGGTAAAAGTAAAAATATAACGAATATATATGACGTATCTCATATGAAATTTTATGTACTGTATTATTTTATTAATTTAAATAAATTTCAAGAAAGTATAATATAATTCAGTTAGCATATAGAAGTGTTTGATGAGAATATAAAGGAGAAAATATGAAAAAAAAGATTAATAGAATCGTAATGATTATTTGTATATTAGTAGGTTTTACAATCTTTTTATATTTACAGAACAATTTAATAAGTATAACTGAGGTTAAAATAACCTCTAGTAAAATACCATCCTCTTTTAAAGGGTATAAAATTCTACAAATTTCAGACTTACACAATAAAAAATTTGGCGATAATCAAGATGTGTTAATTCAAAAAATAAAAAGTATAGACCCAGATATTATTGCGATTACGGGTGATTTAATTGACAGTAAATCATACGATGCAGAAGTTAGTATGCAATTAATACGAGAAATTGTAAAGAAGTATCCTGTATATTTTGTGACAGGAAACCATGAACAATGGTCTGGAAAGTATAACAATTTAGAAAAAGAGTTGAAGAAATATGATGTCAATGTTTTAAGGAATGAACATGTAGGCATTCGAAAGGGTGAGCAAGAAATAAACTTGCTAGGTATTGATGATCCAGAGTTTGTTACTGGAAACCGTGATGAAGGAAATATTATAATAGATGAAATTAAAAAAGCGAAAATTGAAATGCAGCCAGATAAATATAATGTATTATTATCCCATCGGCCTGAATTTATAAAGGAATATACGAATGAGAGGTTGGATTTGGTTTTATCGGGACATGCTCATGGAGGGCAAGTTAGATTGCCATTTATCGGTGGATTAGTTGCGCCAAATCAAGGTGTTTTACCTAAATATACAGCAGGTTTATATGTAGAACAAAATACATCAATGGTAGTGAGTAGAGGATTAGGAAATAGTATCATTCCGCAAAGAATTTTGAATAGGCCAGAGATTGTAGTCGTGCAGCTAAATTAAGCTGTACGATTTTTTTATACAATAATGAGTAAAGGGGCTTTATGTATTTTGCAGGAGTTAACATTACAATTTTGTTAAAAATTTTCTACGTTACATAAAGTAACAAAATTTGACCCTGAGTGTTTGTTATAGTGTAAATAATCAAAAAACTTAAAATTTGTCGAGTGAAAATTGTGATAAGTAATTCATGTAAAAAACTTAAAGGGGTGTACACATGCATAAAGAATATGAAATTGAAGAATACACGGCGATTGAGGAACAAATACATTATTATTGTAAATGTTTATTAGTAAGTCATCCTGATCAAATAATAAAATATTTAGAAAAAAGGTTAGAAAAATATGCAGAAACATTACAATATGCCCATTTATATCCTGACACAGTTATTTTACCGTTACAGCAATTAGTTATTGAATATTCTTTAGACGTTGCTAGAATTCGGAAGTATATGAATTTAAAAACGTAAAGTGAAATTTATAGTTTAAATGAAACAGAGTCGACTTTAGGAAATGAAATTCTAATGTCGACTCTGTTTCATTGTTTAATATCGTTGATTGAACATACATACTAATCAATGAAGTTTGACATATAATTAAGCAAGGGTAAAATAAAAGTGAGTACTCACTCATTTTATTGGAAAAGGAGGATGAAACGTGCAACAACCTTCAATTATTTTACGGACTGTATCAAAAAGTTTTGGGAAAAAAGAAGTGTTACACAATCTTTCATTGCAAGTTGAAAAAGCAGAGATTTTTGGTTTTGTTGGACCTTCTGGATCGGGGAAAACAACGCTCATTAAAATGATTGCAGGTATTAATGAGGCAACGAAAGGTGAAGTGCTTGTTAATAATACTAATATGCCTAATTTAAATGAAATGAAACGAATTGGTTATATGGCCCAGGCGGATGCATTATATGAAGAATTGTCAGCATATGAAAATGCAGATTTTATAGCAACGATGTATGGATTAAAGGGAAAAAGTAAAAAGACAAGAATTGCAGAGGTTTTTGAACTTGTACAATTGTCACAGTATATGAAAAAGCAAGTACAACAATTTTCAGGTGGAATGAAAAAACGCTTATCATTAGCAATAGCACTCCTCCATGAACCAGAAATATTAATTTTAGATGAGCCTACAGTGGGGATAGATCCGCTTCTTAGGAAAACGATTTGGGAAAAATTTTATGATCTTAAAAAGAAAGGCACAACGATTATTGTAACGACGCACATTATGGATGAAGCTGAATTTTGTGAGCGTCTAGGATTAATTAGAGAAGGGAAACTAGTTGCGGTTGGAACAACTGAAGAATTGAAAAAACGCGTGTCATCTGGACGGATTGAAGATGTCTTTTTGCTGGAAGAGGTGGTGCCATCATGAGAGTTACTGGTGTAATTATACGTATTATTCGTCAATTTTTTCGAGATAAGCGTTCGTTAGCAATGATGTTTGGAGCACCGATGTTATTACTTTGGCTTTTGTCACTAGTGTTTACACAGAAAGACTATATACCGCAAATTGCTGTTGTTGATATGCCTGCTCAAATAGTAAAAATGATGAAAAATCAAGAAGCGTCAATTTATGAATACAGTAAGGAAAAGGCGATTTCTGAGTTGGAAAAACAAAAGGTAGATGCAGTATTTCGTATAGAGAATGGAAAAATGAAACTTCTGTTGGAAGGTAGTGATTCGTCAAAAAATCGTGCTGTACTTCAAGTATTGCAAGAAAGCACAGAGAAGAATGATGTATCGATTATGAAACCTGAAGTAAATTATTTACATGGCTCTAAAGACTTTACGATGTTTGATGGGCTTGGTCCTGTATTAATTGGTTTCTTTACATTTTTCTTTGTATTTATATTATCAGGTGTATCTTTCGTAAGAGAACGTTTAAGTGGTACGCTAGAAAGGTTATTATCCACCCCAGTAAGAAGATGGGAAATAGTCGCAGGTTATATTATTGGTTTTGGAATCTTTGCCTTTATACAATCCATTATTATCGTAAGCTTTTCCGTTTATATTTTAGATTTATACGTAGCTGGCTCCATATGGCTAACGCTACTTATTACATGTATGCTCTCTTTAACTGCACTAACATTAGGTACGTTTTTATCGGCATACGCAAATAATGAATTTCAAATGATTCAATTTATACCGCTTGTTATTGTGCCACAAATCTTCTTTTCTGGATTGTTTCCATTGGAATCTATGAACAAGTGGCTACAAATGTTAGGGAAAGTATTTCCACTCACATACGGCGCTGACGCAATGAGACAAGTGATGATTCGGAATCAAGGGTTTACAGAGATTGCATTAGATCTTACTGTATTATTACTTTTTTCAATATTATTTGCAGTAGGAAACGTATTTGCTTTAAAGAAACATCGCAAAATATAATAATGACAAAAAGGAGCTTTATAAATGCAGAAGGATTGGCTGGAGGAATTAATAGCTGCAACTAATACGGATAAACGAAATGAACGTCAAATGCGAATATTAGAGGCGGCTGTTGATATGTTTGGAGAAAAAGGATACGCTTCAACTTCAACAAGTGAAATTGCAAAACGGGCTGGTGTAGCGGAAGGAACAATCTTCCGCTACTATAAGACGAAAAAAGATTTATTACTAGCGGTCGTAATGCCAACTTTAACTAAGTTCGCTGCACCATTTTTCGTACAAACCTTTGCAAAAGAAATATTTAAATCGGAGTATGAATCATACGAAGGACTTTTAAGGGTTGTAATTCATAATAGGTTTAAATTTGCTCAAAAACACTTTCCTATGATAAAAATATTAATTCAAGAGGTGCCATTCCAACCAGAACTGAAAAATGAAATACAGCAATTAGTAGAAACAGAACTGTTTTCACATTTCAAAAAGTTGATTGTGAAATTTCAAGAAGAAGGGGAAATTATTGAGATACCACCATCTTCCGTACTACGTCTTACTTTATCAGCTGTATTAGGTTTATTATTAACACGATTTTTATTATTGCCTGAAGAAAAATGGAATGATGAAGCGGAAATTGAAAATACGATTCAATTTATATTGTATGGATTAACTCCACGAATTTAATCGTTGAAGTGTGAATTACATACATTACTTTTAAGTAAAAATAAATCGCCTTTAAAAAGGCGATTTATTTTCATTATATATTTTTGATAAATAAGTGCTTGTTTACTAAAAACATTCTAAATCAGCGTGTTTCTTTGTCTCTTCTTCTAAGACCTAATAATCCTGCTAGTCCTAATAAACCAAGCCAAGCCCAATTATTATTTTTATCACGATTATCATTTAAATCATTTGTTGTATTTACATTTCGAGTTCTTACATCATTATTAACTCTGTCTAAGTTATTGTCATTTACTCGAGTTGAAATATCAGTGTTATTAACTCTATTCATATTATTTCCATCGTATTCAGCTTGCGTAGATGTACCTAAAAACATAATAGATAGTGTTAAAACACTTAAAATAGATGATAATTTCTTTTTCATAACAATCCCTCCTTTCTTAATCATTAATTTCTCCGAAGCATGTGTGTATTATTCATTTCACAATATCTAAACCCTCATTAATAGGGCGCACATTTATAGAAAATAGAGTTGAATGATTGTTAATGTATCATTGGATTTATATTTCTCATAAAAATAACTGAATCAAACTTTGCTTAAAATGTTAATCTTAGTACAATTTATATTATACGGACTAGTAATAAGGAGGTAATAAGATGCGACAATTTGCAAAACCTACAATCGTCGTAAGTAAATGTTTAGAATTTGATGCTTGTCGTTATAATGGAGAGATGATTCCAGATGTAACAATACGAAATTTGCAGCCATTTGTTACATTTATACCTGTTTGTCCAGAAGTCGAGATTGGATTGGGGACTCCTCGTGAAACGATACGAATTGTAGAAGAAAATGGTGAGAATAGACTTGTGCAACCGTCGACACGAGAAGATGTAACTGAAAAAATGGAGCAGTTTTCAAATGACTTTTTACAAACGATACCGGATGTGGATGGTTTTATTTTAAAGAATCGTTCACCAAGTTGTGGTACGCGTGATGTGAAAATTTATTCTGGTTTTGAAAAAGCGCCAGCAAAGGGAAAAGGAGCTGGCTTATTTGGCGGAGCAGTAGTAAAAAAATTTTCGCATCTTCCTATTGAAGAGGAAGGTAGATTGTCGAATTTTATTATTAGAGAGCATTTCTTTACAAGGCTATTTACAATCGCATATTACAAAATGATTAAACACAATAAAAATATGAAAGAACTTGTATCGTTTCAGTCGGATAATAAATATTTATTTATGGCATATAATCAGGTGAAACAAAAGGAATTAGGTCGTATAATTGCAAATCAAAAAAATGAAAAGATTGAAGTGGTATTTGAAAACTATGAGAAGACTTTATATGAATTATTTATGCGTGCGCCCCGTTATACATCGAATGTAAATGTATGCGAGCACATTTTTGGATATTTTAAAACAAAGTTAAAAAAACAAGAAAAAGATCATTTTATAGAACTGTTACAAAAGTATGCAGAAAAGAAAATACCACTTAGTAGTTTACTTACAATTTTAAAATCATGGGCTATTCGATTTGATGAAAAGTATTTATTAAGACAAACATATTTCGAACCATATCCTGAAGCATTAGTAGAAATTTCTGATTCCGGAAAAGGTAGAGATTATTAAACAATAAATTACATAATTCGACACAAAACCTCCTATGTTGTTGTAGAACAATGTAGGAATTTTTTTGTGCATTAGTACAGAATCTGTTTTAAAATTGAGTTATGACAGAATTATAGCAATTGTCTAACTAATATTCTTGTCTTTTAAGTTGTTATGTTTGTAGTAGAAACTCGCACGCTGTCGAAACTCAATATTCGATAAGGGGTGTGTAGCGGAATGGAATTTACTCTAACTCGCGAAAAACAAATGATTAAAGAAATGGTACGTGACTTTGCTGAAAAGGAAATCGCACCGAAAGCTGTATATTATGACAAAACTGCAGAGTTTCCATATGAAACATTTCAAAAAATGGGCGAACTAGGATTACTAGGCATCCCATTCCCAGAAGAGTATGGAGGTTCAGGTGGCGATACGGTATCGTATGCGTTAGCAGTTGAAGAAATTGGTCGCGCTTGTGGTGGCACTGGTTTAAGCTATGCTGCAACAATTTCATTAGGTGCTTCTCCAATTTATTATTTCGGTACAGAAGAACAAAAACAAAAGTATTTAGTTCCAATGGCGTCAGGTAAAACATTAGGTGCCTTCGGATTAACGGAGCCGAATGCTGGATCTGATGCAGGTGGTACTCAAACGAAAGCGGTATTAGATGGCGATGAGTATGTAATCAGTGGTGAGAAGTGTTGGATTACAAACGCAGAGTATGCAAATACAATTATTGTAACCGCTGTCAATGGCGTTGAAGAGAATGGTAGAAAACGTATTTCTGCATTTATCGTGCCTACTACTAGTGAAGGATTAACGATTTCAAGTCCATACGATAAGATGGGTGTTCGTGCTTCTAATACTTGTGAAATCGTACTTGATGGTGTGCGTGTACCGAAAGAAAATATTCTTGGTGATGTAAATAAAGGTTTTAAACAATTTTTATATACACTTGATGGAGGGCGTATTTCAATCGCAGCATTGGCAGTTGGTATTGCGCAATCAGCCTTTGAACGTGCATTGCAATATGCGAAAGAACGTCAACAATTTGGAAAGTCAATCTCTAATTTCCAAGCGATTCAATTTAAATTAGCTGATATGGCGACTGAAGTAGAGCTAGCACGCAATTTAGTACATAAAGCAGCTTGGTTAAAAGATAACGATAAACCTTTCGGCAAAGAAGCGGCAATGGCAAAACTATTTGCATCGGAAGCAGCAAGCCGTATTGCGAATCAAGCAGTACAGATTCATGGTGGATATGGTTATATGCGTGAATATGAAGTTGAACGACATATTCGTGATGCGAAACTATTAGAAATTGGTGAAGGAACTTCTGAAATTCAACGTCTCGTAATTGCTAGACATTTAGGATGTAGATAAAAGGGAGGAATCACTATGTTTCAAAAAATATTAATTGCGAATCGCGGGGAAATTGCTGTTCGTATTATGAAAACTTGTCAAAAACTTGGCATACGCACTGTTGCTATTTATTCTGAAGCAGATGAAAATGCCCTTCATGTGAAGATGGCAAATGAAGCTTACTTAGTAGGTGGACCGCGTGTTCAAGAAAGTTATTTAAACCTTGAAAAAATTATTGAAATAGCTAAGAAGACAAATGCAGAAGCGATTCATCCAGGTTATGGTTTATTATCAGAGAATCCGTCTTTTCCGGTTCGTTGCAAAGAAGAAGGAATCGTATTTATCGGTCCTTCAGAAGAAATCATTACGAAGATGGGAAGTAAAATCGAATCACGTATCGCAATGCAAGCAGCAGATGTCCCAGTAGTCCCAGGTATTACTACAAATATTGAAACTGCTGAAGAAGCAATTGAAATTGCAAAACAAATTGGTTATCCATTAATGCTTAAGGCATCCGCAGGCGGCGGAGGCATTGGTATGCAGTTGATGGAAACTGAGCAAACGCTCACCAAAGCGTTTGAAAGTAATAAAACAAGAGCGCAAAACTTTTTTGGTAACGGAGAAATGTATTTAGAGCGATATATAGCAGACGCGCATCATATTGAAATTCAGCTTTTAGCAGATACACATGGTAACACAGTGTATTTATGGGAGCGTGAATGTTCGGTGCAGCGCCGAAATCAAAAAGTAATCGAAGAAGCACCTTCACCATTTTTAGATGAAGGTACACGAAAGGCAATGGGAGAAGTTGCTGTACAAGCTGCCAAAGCACTTGGCTATACAAATGCAGGTACAGTTGAGTTTCTTGTAGATGATCAGAAGAACTTCTATTTCTTAGAGATGAATACGAGATTACAAGTAGAGCATCCAGTGACAGAAGAAATTACGGGATTAGACCTTGTAGAACAGCAACTTCTTATCGCAAGTGGAGAGAAACTATCATTTACTCAGGATGATGTAAAACGTAGTGGTCATGCCATTGAAGCTCGTATTTATGCAGAAGATCCGAAAACATTCTTCCCATCACCTGGGAAAATTACAAATTTAACATTACCGTCAAATGTACGGATCGATCACTTCTTAGAAAATCATGTAACGATTACACCTTTCTATGATCCAATGATTGCGAAAGTCATTGCACATGGCGAGACTCGTGAAGAAGCAATTTCGAAATTACATGATGCTCTAGAAGAATTAAAAGTAGAAGGTATTAAAACGAACACGCCAATGCTACTGCAAGTTTTGGAAGACGAAGTGTTCAAAGAGGGTATTTATACAACGGGTTTTGTAACGAAACAACTCGTTAAAAAATAAGATTTAACAATATTAAGGGGGAAAAAATGATGACGAAAGTATACGCATCGATGGCAGGAAACGTTTGGAAGATTGTTGTAGGAGTAGGAGATACAGTAGAGGAAGAGCAGGATGTCGTCATTTTGGAATCTATGAAAATGGAAATTCCAATCATTTCAGAAGAAGCCGGCACAGTTATGAAAATTAATGTGCAAGAAGGCGATTTTGTAAATGAAGGAGATGTATTATTAGAAATTGAATAGGGAGATATAGGGGGAAGCGAATTGAAACTACCTAATTTTGCTGTCATTAAAGAAGTCGGGCCACGTGATGGCTTACAAAATGAAAAAAAGATTGTTGGCACAAAAGATAAAGTAAAATGGATTCAACTACTTACAGAAGCAGGATTGTCGTATGTTGAAGTTTCCTCATTCGTTCACCCAAAATGGGTCCCTGCATTAGCAGATGCAAATGATGTATTTTCTGAGCTGAAAAGGGATCCAAATGTTACATATGCTGCGCTTGTTCCGAATCAAAATGGTTTGGAACGAGCTTTTTTGCAAAATGTAGATGAGGTGAATGTTTTTTTATCAGCAAGTGAATCTCATAATAAAAGTAATATTAATAAATCGATTAAAGAAGCATTAGTTGTAATTGAAGATATAACAAAACAGGCATTATTCGAAGGGAAAAAGGTAAGAGGCTATGTTTCTACTGTATTTGGATGTCCTTATGAAGGGGATATAAGTGCTACAGCAGTTGACGAATTATGTAATCAACTATTTTCATACGGCATTTATGAAGTTTCTCTTGGGGATACAATCGGTGTAGCGAATCCATTACAAGTAGAACAAGTATTAGAACACCTATTAAAGAAGTATGATGCTTCGCAGTTTGCAATGCATTTTCATAATACGTATGGAATGGCTCTAGCGAATGTAGTTAAATCATTAGAATACGGTATTACAACGTTTGATAGTTCTTGTGGTGGACTTGGGGGCTGCCCTTATGCACCAGGAGCATCAGGTAATGTTGCTACTGATGACCTAGTACATATGCTCCATAAATTAGGAGTCCAAACGAATATAGACGAAGAAAAGTTATTGAGAGCTAGTCAATTTATTCAAAGTAAGTTAAATATCCAATTACCGAGTCATGTGTATAGAGCGCTTCAACATAAAACGATAAGTAGGTGAGTAGATGCTACAATTACAAAACATTTCCGTTGATTACGTAACACCTCACGTAGTAAAGATTTCGTTAAATCGTGCGAGACAAGCAAACTCATTATCTTTGGCATTATTAGATGAATTACAAACTATATTAACTCAAATAAGTGAAGATTCAAGCGCACGTGTAGTTATTTTGACTGGTGCTGGTGAAAAAGCATTTTGTGCTGGTGCAGATTTAAAAGAGCGTGCCGATATGAATGAAGAACAAGTTCGTCATGCTGTTAGTATGATTCGCACTACTATGGAGATGGTTGAACAATTACCACAGCCAGTTATTGCTGCTATAAATGGAATCGCACTTGGTGGTGGTACGGAATTAAGTTTAGCTTGTGATTTTAGAATTGCTGCTGAATCTGCAAGTCTTGGTCTTACTGAAACGACACTTGCAATTATACCAGGAGCAGGTGGTACACAGCGCTTACCAAGATTAATTGGAGTTGGTAGAGCGAAAGAATTAATTTATACAGGTAGACGTATTTCAGCGCAAGAAGCAAAAGAATATGGTTTAGTAGAATTTGTTGTACCAGCTAATTTACTTGAAGAGAAAGCGATTGAAATAGCAGAGAAAATTGCTAGTAATGGACCTATTGCTGTTCGATTAGCAAAAGAGGCAATTTCAAATGGTATTCAAGTTGATTTACATACCGGATTACAAATGGAAAAACAAGCGTATGAAGGTGTAATCCATACGAAAGATCGAATAGAAGGATTACAGGCATTCAAAGAAAAACGTAAACCGATGTATAAGGGGGAGTAAATATGTTAGACCAAAAACAACAATCTAATTCATTTGAAGAACGTGTTGAAACGATTAAACAAGGCGGGGCACCGAAATATCATGAACAAAATAAAGCAAAAGGAAAATTATTTGTTCGAGATCGTTTAGCGCTTCTATTTGATAATGGCGAATATGTAGAAGATGCATTATTTGCTAACTGTGAACAAACAGGCTTACCTGCGGACGGCGTTGTAACTGCAACGGGTAAAATACATGGTCGTACTGCGTGTGTAATGGCTAATGATTCTACTGTAAAAGCTGGATCATGGGGATCACGCACAGTTGAAAAGATTTTACGTATTCAAGAAACAGCTGAAAAATTACGTGTTCCGTTATTTTATTTAGTCGACTCTGCTGGAGCGCGTATTACAGATCAAGTAGAAATGTTCCCAGGGCGCCGCGGTGCAGGAAGAATCTTCTATAATCAAGTGAAATTATCAGGTAAAGTTCCTCAAGTATGTTTATTATTTGGACCTTCTGCTGCTGGTGGTGCATATATTCCAGCCTTTTGTGACGTTGTAATGATGGTAGAAGGAAATGCATCTATGTATTTAGGATCTCCTCGTATGGCTGAGATGGTTATCGGTGAGAAGGTAACTTTAGAAGAGATGGGCGGAGCTCGTATGCATTGCTCTGTATCAGGATGCGGAGATGTTTTATGTAAGACAGAAGAAGATGCGATTACACAAGCAAGACAATACATTTCATATTTTCCAAACAACTACTTAGAAAAGACTCCATTGGTTACACCTCAAGAACCGAAACAATTCGATAAAACGTTAGAACAAATCATTCCAGAAAATCAAAATGCTCCTTTCAATATGAAAGATCTCATTAATAGAGTTATTGATGAAGGTTCATTCTATGAAGTAAAAAAATTATTTGCTCAAGAGCTAATTACAGGCTTAGCACGTATTGATGGTAAGCCAGTTGGTATTATTGCAAATCAGCCGCGTATGAAGGGCGGTGTATTATTTCACGATTCAGCTGATAAAGCTGCTAAGTTTATTAATTTATGCGATGCATATCATATTCCATTATTATTCCTTGCGGATGTACCAGGATTTATGATTGGTACAAAAGTAGAGCGTGCTGGTATTATTCGTCACGGTGCAAAAATGATTTCTGCAATGAGTGAAGCAACTGTACCGAAGATTTCTATCGTTGTTCGTAAAGCATATGGCGCTGGTTTATATGCGATGGCAGGTCCAGCATTTGAACCAGATTGCTGCCTGGCATTACCGACAGCCTCTATTGCGGTAATGGGTCCAGAAGCTGCGGTTAATGCTGTATATGCAAATAAAATTGCAGCTTTACCAGAAGAAGAGCGCGCTAGCTTCATTGCTGAAAAACGTGAAGAGTATAAGAAAGATATTGATATTTATCATTTAGCATCAGAGATGGTGATTGATGGTATTGTTCATCCAAACAATTTACGTGAAGAGTTAAAAGGACGTTTCGAAATGTATATGAGTAAATATCAAGTATTCACGGATCGTAAACATCCTGTATATCCAGTTTAAAAGCCCTATTTAGGGCTTTCTTGCTCAAAAAGTTAAGGAGGGGAAAACATTGAAACAAGCAGTTTGGTTTCCAACAGAAGAGTACAAGGAAAAAACACGTTTATATAGTTGGATGAAATCATTGGGATATGAAGACTATGAAACTTTTTATAATAAATCTATTGAGGAAACAGCTTGGCTTTGGGGAGAGGCAGAAAAAGCAGTTGGCTATCAATGGATGAAACCTTATACAGAAGTGTTAGATTTAGAAAATGGTACACCGTTTGCACAGTGGTATAATGGCGGAACATGTAACGTTGTAGAATCAGCTTTATCCCGCTGGCTTGCGGATGAAGAGACAAGAATACAGCCAGCACTTCAGTACGAAGGAGAAAATGGAACTTCAAAATCATTTACATATGAAGAGCTTGATAACTGGGTAAGCCGTGTTGCCAATGGTTTGAAACACGCGGGTATTGAAAAAGGTGACCGTGTAACAATTTATATGCCGATGATTCCAGAAACAGTTGTTGCGATGCTAGCTGTAATGAAAATTGGAGCAATTATTTCACCAATATTCTCAGGCTTTGCGTCTGATGCAGTTATGACACGTGTGCAAGCGGCAGGTTCAAAAATGATTATTACCGCAGATGGATTTTCACGCCGCGGTAAAATTGTTTCTTTAAAAGATGAAGTAGATAAAGCTTGTGAACATTGCCCAACTGTTGAAAAAGTTGTTATCGTTCGTCATGCAGGAAATGATTTTACACCACATAACTATGACTTTTCGTGGAGTACGCTAGAAAAAGAAAAACCATTCATACATGCCGAAGAAATGCAAAGTGATGATCCATTAATGCTCATTTATACATCAGGAACGACTGGTAAGCCGAAAGGAACAGTACACACGCATGCAGGATTTCCTTTGAAAGCAGCTTTTGATGCAGGATTTGGAATGAATATTAAACAAGGTGATCGTGTATTATGGGTAACTGATATGGGCTGGATGATGGGGCCGTTTCTATTATTCGGTTCACTCATTAATGGAGCAACGATGGTTATGTACGAAGGTGTTCCAGACTTCCCAGAAGCAGACCGGTTATGGGAGACAGTTGATAAATATGAAATTACTCATCTAGGTATTTCGCCAACGTTAATCCGAGCATTAATGGCAAAAGGTGATGAGTATGTCAATAAACATTCTTTAAAGAGTTTGGAAGTATTCGCATCAACAGGAGAACCTTGGAATCCTGATCCATGGATGTGGCTGTTTGAAACAGTTGGAAAAGGAAATGTTCCAATCTGTAACTACTCAGGTGGAACTGAAATCTCAGGTGGGATTTTCGGTAATGTTCTTATTAAGCCAATCGCACCGATTAGTTTTAACGCATCTTTACCAGGAATGGCAGCTGTCGTACTGGATGATCAAGGTAAACCAATTCGAGATGAAGTCGGAGAATTATGCTTAGAAAAACCTTGGGTAGGTATGACGAAAAGCTTCTGGGAAGATGATGAACGTTACGTGAACACATATTGGTCGCGTTTTGAAAATAAATGGGTCCACGGTGACTGGGTCATTTACGATGGTGAACAATATATCATCACAGGGCGTTCAGACGATACGTTAAATATTGCAGGTAAACGTATTGGACCTGCTGAATATGAATCTATTCTTGTGAAACATAACGATGTAATCGAAGCTGCTGCAATTGGTGTACCTGACGAAGTGAAAGGTGAAGTTTGTCATTGCTTTGCTGTATTACGAGAAGGGGTAATATTTACAGAAGATTTAAAGAAAGAATTAATGAGTTTAGTAAACTCACATATTGGAAAAGCATTGTGTCCTAAAGACATCCACGTTGTAGAAGATTTACCGAAAACACGTAATTCTAAAGTAATGCGCCGTGTTATTAAAGCAGCTTATTTAGGAAAAGAATTAGGTGATTTGTCGTCACTTGTAAATCCTGAAGTAGTACCGTTTATTCAAGGGTTACAGTCTAGTAAATTATAAAATTAGAAAGGAGCTCTATATAAACAGAGCTCCTTTTTTATGTTAATAAAAAGAAAAGAAGTGAATTTGATGAAGAAGAAAAATTCTACTATTGGTGTTAAGTATGTTTTTTGTTTTAATCAAAATACGATATTATGGAATGTCTATTCAATGGAGAAATACTAATTTACAACAACAAGGTGATGACAAAGCGCGACTGCTTATATGCCGGTTTAAACCTTTACGTATTAATATATAAAAAGCTGACTATACTCAGTCAGCTTTTTATATATTACATCCTAGTATTTATCTCGCTATTTGCCGGGCAGTAATGCCCCCACCTAAAAATTCAGCGAAAGCAAGGAAGTAGGTGAGGGATCAACTTTCCGGAAAAGCCTGATTGATTCCAAAAGACATATTTTTTTCTTTACGTTGACATTAAAAATATTACCAATTTTTTCTTTTACAATGGCAACAAATAAAGAAACATTTACAACGACACTTATTTCGTTTAGAACTCCAATCATCATCACGATGACACTTTTCTTTAGATTTCCACCAATCATCATTACAATGTTTTTCCTTAGAACTCCAATCATCATCACAATGATGCTTTTCTTTAGATTTCCACCAATCATCACAACAATGCTTTTTCTGAGAACTCCAGCAATCATTTTTCCAGGACATTTATTTCTACCTCCTTTCAAAAGTGTTCATATTATTCTATGTTTTAATAAAAAAATGGCTTGTTTATTAACCTACTATTTTATCTTTATATGATAGAGTGTCTTCTACTCGATATAGAATTCATACAAACTATGCTAATTTTTAAGAGAAAGTGGAGAGAACTACTACTAGTTATGGTATTTTTCAATAAACATTTATTGAAGAAAATGTTCTGATTACAAATAATATCTTATTTTCGAGTACGCTTTTTAAATGTATATTTCACAATGAAAAATGGGAAATCCACAAATAAAGTCTATGTATATGTGAGTTAATGGGAAAATCTAGTGTGTTTTTAAGGGGCGTCTTATTAAAAGAAAAAGATTTGTTTTAGAAAGTGGTGTCTAAACATTAAATGGAGTAGGACTAAATTCACGGCCGCTCATTAAACAAGATTTTAATTAGGAGAAGTCTGTTTTTATAATGAATAATGAAAAGAAGGTTTGGTACAATTGTTTGTTTTTTTCTTTTTATGTGTTTGCCTCGTACCCTTTTAAGCTAGTGGACATAATTTACTAATAGAAAGGATTAGGGGGTGAGGTATTGGGTTCTCGATTTAATAATTGTAAAAAGAAGTGTACATGTAAACAAGATGATTGTTGGGAAGTATTCGAAGAGTGTAAAAAAGAACAGCATGAGAAATGTGATAATTCTTGTGTACAAGGAATTAGAGATGAACTTAAGAAATTAATTAATCGAACAGTTCAAATTAATACAGAGGGACGTACTTATGTAGGTACTGTTTCGTCTGTAAGTTGTGATGTAGTTAGGCTTGCGGCTATTCCTGGATCGGTTGGAGTAATTATTTCCATTTGTAAAATTGAAGCAATTTTCCCACCTGTTACAACGGTTACTGCTGACTTTGATTTTAATGGTATTGATGTAGCAAACAAAGCATAATTATGCTGCTTTTTTGTAAAGCCATTCACATGAATGGCTTTA
The DNA here is from genome assembly GCF_002558005.1 of Bacillus sp. AFS012607. Lineage (NCBI taxonomy): Bacteria > Bacillati > Bacillota > Bacilli > Caryophanales > Bacillaceae > Bacillus > Bacillus sp. AFS012607. The sequence continues at coordinate 68,983 of NZ_NTVM01000045.1, read as the reverse complement.
TTTTAATTTCATATAAAAGGAGAATATATTCTTTATATAGAAATAAGTTTGAGGTTATAAAGCATGATGTATGAAAGGAGCAAGGAAGTGATTAAACTAGAAAGCTTTAAGAAATCTGATTTTAAACAATTAATAAATTGGATTAACTCCGAAGAATTTCTAATACAATGGTCAGGAAATGCATTCACATTCCCTTTAGACGAACAGCAATTAGAGAAGTATATAGAAAGTGCAAATACACTCGCTTTCAAAGTGGTAGATGAAGTGACTTCAGACGTTATTGGTCATATTTCGCTTGGGCAAATAGATAATATTAATAAGTCCGCTAGAATTGGAAAAGTATTAGTTGGTAATACGAAGATGAGAGGACGTTCTATAGGAAAACATATGATGAAAGCAGTACTTCATATTGCTTTTGACGAATTAAAACTACATAGGGTAACTCTTGGTGTGTACGATTTTAATACATCGGCCATTTTCTGTTACGAAAAAATAGGGTTTGTAAAAGAAGGCTTATTAAGAGAGTCAAAAAGAGTAGGAGAAACGTATTGGAATTTATGGGAAATGAGTATGTTAGAATATGAATGGAAGAAGTAGCAACAATAGTTATTTATAATTATATTATGTTAACAAAAGGGGCTTGGTGGGTATAGTGGATAATAAAACAAAAATAATTTCAATTGCAGCTGTTTCAGGGGGAGAGCTAGTATATTAAAACTGACAAAGAAACCATTTTTGAAAAAGGCCCACCTGCATTGTTTCTGAGGAATAAGAGGGTGAGCCCTAATTAAACGAAACTGAATGAATCTGTAAAAATTGTAACTAAAGTATGCATCAACAAGGTATTGAAAGGGATGAATAGTAAACTTTACAGATTATTCCATATGTAACAAAACTGGTTAGCTTCTGATTTAAGCGCTACTAAATGATTATTATTAATAGAGTTATTCGTATACATTCTGTTCTTTTGGATGTTAAGTACCGTATAATTCACATCGTTTCGTTCATTTGAAAATGTTGATTCATTTAATAGTGTAAGTGTCGAGTTAATGTTGTATTTATCAATTCGCTCTTTTTTTCCTTTGAAAAACAGTTTGATAAGATGTGGCTCATTATTAATGAATAAGCCAAGTTCAGGTGATGAACGGACGATTAAATCATCTGATTTCCAATGTGATTTACCTGGATCAAACCAGGAGATGTCTTTATTTTTAATGAATTTTTTGTATTGCTTTATAACATCAATGTAGTTTTGTTTTTTTTTCTGATCAACCGTTTGTACTAATGTTTCGAAACATTCAAAAGGTAGTTTGTTTTGATGAAATTTAATAACAGTTTCTCGTAATTGTTTCCAGTAATCAAAAGCTGGTTGATATTCAGGTTGGGATTTTAGATTTTTTATAAAGTTTGTTTTAGCTGTACTACCTTTCAGTGTGAAGTCTAAAAATTGTGTAAGCCCTACTTTAATTTCTGTCATATTACATCACCCTTCCAAACATTATTCATTTAATAATAGACGAAATACCCTACATTTTTAAAGAAATGAGCTAGATGCTAGAAAACCTAATGTCCATGCACAATAGATACGGGAAAGCCAATCCGTAAGTATAAATGATGGACCATCCAATTGAAGATAAATTAGATAATGGTTACCAGGTGATAGGTTATTAATATAATCGGATAGTGAGGCGAGTTTAAAAGATAACAATATAGATTATTTAGCTTGGATTTGAGAAAAAAGTGCATGGGAATAAAGAGGGATATAGGGAAATGGGCTCTCATCAAAAAATATAAGTTGGTATCAGTATACCGTAGAGAATGAGTGTATAGAACATACAAGTAAAAGTATTGGCTAGCACACTTAAAATAAGCCGTATAAAAAGTTAATCATCGTGTGCTTTGATTATATAATGTCGGCGAAATAAATAGTGTGAAGGACAGCGATCTTAACAAGTGTTTCATGTAACGTTCATGTACTTTAATTTTTTATAATTAATCAAATTTGAATTTTGTTTGTTGTTAAGAAAAGGTGAGAAGAAAATAAAAAAAGAGGGCTAATGCCCTCTTTTTTTATTAATTTGGTAATTAATCACAGATTGGTATCCCAAGCACTCTTAGAGCTAATGCTACTTGAAGGGAAATCTCTAATCTAGCAATTTCAATACCAGCTACTGAAAGAACTAAAAAAGGTTGTCCGTTTACAAATACAACGCAACTATCCATAGTTAAGCCTCCTTTCTAGTAATCTACTATAGTATATGAATAGAACTTTAATATGTAATAGTTAAATTGTTGGATTTAATAGAATTAATAGATTAACCCATTTAAACTAAACAAACGAACACAACGAACGGAAACAGAGATGGATGTATGCCTCGAAAAACATAGGTTTTAAGACATGGGATATGAAATTCATCATATTGGTCAGCTGTCTATATGGGCGAGGCAGTTAAACTTGCAACCAGTTTCAGCAAATTTAATTGGAAGAGGATGATAGAATTAAAAACCGACTTGCATCTCAAACGCAAGTCGGTTTTTATATATAAGAAGATTTCTTAATTGAAATCCTCGGATTTTTTCTGACGTATATGTAAAAACATTAAGGTGGTAATGATTAAAAAAATCATTATAGTTTGTATAATTAAATTTTTAAACTGAAGCAATATTGTCCACGATGTAAGGGTGTCTTTAAAAGCTTGGAGTGCAGAGTACGAGGAAGGATCAAAACCATACTGTAGCAACTTTTTTGTTTCAATAAATGAAATGTTTTCTTCATCTGCATCTAATATTACTGAAATTAGTCTAGTATCTTCAAGTTTTGCTGTACTGACAAAACTATAATTACCATTAGTTGAAAAACTAGTTTGTAAGCCATCAACACCTTGAAGTTTAATGTTTTCATTAAGGGAATATATCATTTTATTCGTATTGAAAACCTGGGAATCTTTGAAGGAAAATTGGTAAGAGGTTAGTTTCGTAATATTCAATACATCTGGAAAATCTTTTATTAATCGTGCTGCTAATTTAGCTGCGTCTATTGCTGTTGTAGTTGATTGTTTATTTGTATCATTATTAATTCCAGTAGAGTTTAGAAATGGAGATGGTTGTAATAACTTTAGTTCTTTTGCTTTTTTATTCATTAATACTGTAAAGTTATCTTCATTTCCAGCAATGTGTTCTGCAAGAGCGAGTGCAGAACGATTATTCCCTGCCAGTAGCAATGCATGAAGTAAATCACGAACCGTTGTTTTATCATTCGATGTTACTTGTATAGGGCTTGTTTCTACTCGGAAAACTTCGTTACTTATTTGTACGAAGTCATCTAACTGTATTTTTCTATCATTTAGTTGCTCCAATACGATATATTCTGTCATTAATTTAGATAAAGCAGCTGATTGTACTGGAGTTTCTTCATTTTTTTTATAAACAATTTCACCTGAATTAGCATTTATTAAGATAGCTGATTTAGCTTGAATAATCGGACCATTTACATAAAGGTAAAAATATAAAACGATAAGTGCAGTAATGAAAAAAGATAATAATAAAATAGCGAATTTTTTTAAGAATTGCATAAGCGATCCTCCTATTATGACATCAATAATAGTATTGTAAAAAAGAATGCTTAATTAGGAAGAAAGAAAAGGTAAAGAATTTCTAAAGAATTATAAAGGATTATTAATTTTTTGTAATTAATGGAAAAAGTTCAATTTCTTATATGATAAGAAATTGAACTTTTTATTTGTGATATTAACCTTTGTAGGGGAGTAGTTTTACAGTGAAAGTTGTTTTTTCGTCATCACTATATACTTCAATTGTTCCTTTATGCAATTCGACTATACTTTTTGCAATTGCTAATCCAAGTCCAGATCCACCAGTGTTTGTAGAGCGCGATTTTTCAACGCGATAAAAACGTTCAAAAATATGAGGTAAATCCGTACTAGGAATAGGTTGTCCGTAATTTGTTATATCAATTGTAATCATATTATTGCTTTCATAAGCAGTAAGGTCAATATAGCGACCTTCGCTTCCATAAGCGATAGCGTTTATAATAAGATTTTCAAACACACGCACTAATTTGTCACCATCAGCTAATACCATGAGCTTTTGAGATGGGAAAGAAGGTCTACATTCTATATTAGCTTCTTGAACCTGTATTCGGAATTGAACAGTTAATTGTCCAAGTAACTCTACAATATCAATGGGGACAGAATACAAGCTTAACTCTTTATTTTGAACACGTGTATATTCGAACAAGTCATTCATTAATGCATTAAGACGAGTTACTTTATCATAAATGACTTGAATATAGTATCGCAATTCCACTTCATCTCTATAATTATCATGATGAATTAAATTTACGTATCCAACTATAGAAGTAAGGGGAGTACGTAAATCATGTGATACATTTGTAATAAGTTCACTCTTTGCTTGTTCCGCTTGTCTTTCTTCATCAATTGAGACTTTTAATTGTTCAACAATTTCATTGACCCCGATTGCTAACTCTTCCAAATAATTATGATTTACAACAGAAACTTTATGATTGAAGTTTCCATTTGCAATGTAACGAATTTCTTCTATCATTTTTTTTATACAAGTTTCATAGTAAAGTTTTCTCTCGTGACGATAAAAAATGTAAAGATAGGATGAAAAAATAGAAAATAAAAACAAATAAGAAACAATCATCATCCATAAAGATTCTTTAACCCCTTTATACTTTTCATAACCAAAAATTCGAATGAATTCTTTACCGAGCTCGGTTAGAGTAAGTGAACTTTCAATTACACTCGTAACGAGGCGATAAATAATTAATTCAGTAATAGGAGTGAGTGTGATAGCTAGTAAGAGCCAAAAAATAAGTTTCCATTTAGGGATATCTTTTAATATATCAAATGCTTCATTTCTCAATTTTATAGCCAACTCCCCAAACAGTGTGAATAAATTTTTCTCCATTCATTACCGTTTCAAGTTTATCCCGTAAGTTGCTAATATGGACCATTACCGTCTTATTTGAACCATAACCATCTTCATTCCAAACGCGTTCGAAAATTTCTTCTGAACTAAATACTCTTCCTGTATTACTCGCAAGTAAATATAAAATATCGAATTCAATAGAGGTTAGTTTAATATACTCTCCATTTACTTTAACAGTATGATTATGTTTGTGTATTTCAACAGAGCGAATACGAATAATACCATCTTCATTCTTTTGCGAAGTAGCATTTTGGAAAGATGATCTTCGTAATAAAGCTTTCACTCTAGCTACTAATTCTAATGGATTGAATGGTTTGATCATATAATCATCGGCACCTGTCATAAGACCTAATATTTTATCCATATCTTCTGCTTTTGCACTAAGCATTAGAATTGGTACAGTATTATTTTCACGTACTTCCTGACAAACTTCTAATCCGTTTCGTTTTGGCATCATAATATCCAAAATCATAAGGTCAACTTCATATGTAGAAACCTTCTGCAATGCTTCATCGCCATCATAAGCTTTATAAATGTTATAGCCTTCATTTCGCAAATAAACAGCAAGTAATTCAACAATTTCTTTATCATCATCAATAATTAATATGTTTTTATTCATTTTGTAGTTCCTTTCCTTACAAATCATCAACATTACTATAATATCAAACATTTATGTACTTGTAGCAATGATTCTGTATAAAATTTCATGTAACGTATTAAAAAGGAGTAAAAAGATTAATAACGAATATAAAATAACAAAAATATTTAAATTCTGCATTATACTGAAAGTTAGTTATAAGGGGGATTTTCTATGTTATATAATGATATATATTCATTTGCTCCAACTGGAAAAATAGACAATGATATTAAAGATTTTCTACTAAAATATAATAAAGAGTTTACATATAAACATTCAATTCGTGTGGCAAATGAGGCAAAAAAGATTGCAGAAAAGTTTCACGTAGATAAAGAAAAAGCAGCAATTGCAGGATATTTACATGATATTAGTGGCATTTTTCCGAACGAGGAGCGGATTGCAGTTGCTGAAGAATTTGGGGTAGAAATAGAGGAAGCAGAAAGAAAGTTTCCTATGATTATTCATCAAAAACTATCGAGAGTAATCGCAAAAGAAATATTTAAAGTAGAAGATGAAGACGTATTAGATGCAATTTGTTGTCATACTACACTGCGTAAACACCCAACAAAGATGGATTTAGTTTTATTTGTTGCAGATAAAATAGAATGGGATCAAAAGGGGACACCACCATATTTAATAGAAATAAAAAAGGATTGGAAAAATCTTTGGAAAAAGCTGCTTTTGTATATATTTCATATTTGTGGGAAAGGAAAGATACATTGAAAGTTATACATCCGTGGCTAGAAGAAGCATATTGGTATTTAAAAAGAATTGTACAGTAGAAGGGACAAGGAAATGCAATTAAAAGAATATATGAATCAAACATTTCCAGGAGTTACATTAGTACCGTACTTATATTCTCAGTGGGGAAATCATTTGTATTTTGATTTTGGAAAAGATAAATATCAAATTGTAGAAGGAACCGACGATTTAAATATGGAATACTTTTCTCAGCTATATACATATAATAAATTCTTATTTGAAGACATATTTTCAAAAGAAGATGTAGTGTTTGTAGTGACAAATGTTTATAGATTTAAAAAGGAAAACACAAAAACTCCACAGAAAATAAATGTATACAATAAATATATTAAGAAAAGAGATTTAAGATTTCATATAAGACAAGAAACGTTACCGTTTCTATTTGAAGATGAAGAGGCAGATTTATCCCGCTATTTGCCGGGCAGTAAGACCCCCACCTCAAAATTCAGCGAAAGCAAAGAAGATAGGTGGGGGGCGGGCTGCCCCTAAAAGCCCGATTGGTGAGGGCTGATAATCAGTGGGGGATGAACTGATTAAAGTTTCACATTATATTGTACATATCAATTTTCTTTAAAATGTCTTGCGGAAGATATTAAATATGAATCGCTTATACAAGCTGCTAATCATGAGGATTTCTCTGTTTTGTATCCTCGATTTGGACGGAAAAAAGAAATTTCTTATCCAGATGTATTTCTCATAAATGCAACGAAAGATATTGTCATGTTTATGTATGATGATAGAGGATGTGAAGTAATTGCGAAGAATAAAGAAATAATACGAGATTTATATAAGAAATATAAAGAATGGATTCCAGATTATGAACGAGAAAGTATAGATAACTTATTTAAATGACAATAGGGGAAGTGAAGCGTGTAATGAAACGTATTGCAATTGTATCTGCATGGGAACCAGAACTGACGTATTTGCATCAACATTATCCGAGTGAACGTGTTGAAAAAAGAGCAGCTTGGGAATTTCATTTTCATACTATCAATGAGCTGGAAATTATATCAGTTGTAACTGGTGTCGGTAAAGTAAGCTGCGCTAGTTGTGTACAATTGTTAATTAGTGAGTTTCAGCCAGATGAGTTGTTTATGACAGGAATATGCGGAAGTTTATCAAACAAAGTGAAAAACGGTCATATTGTAGTAGCACTAAACGCAATACAACACGATGTTACTGCTGCTGGCTCAGGAGAAGATGTTTTTAATTTATATAACGGTAGAACAGCACCTATTGAAACAACAAAATCACTTGTAAGAAGAATAAAAAAAATACGATTGTATGATCCGATACATTTCGGTACATTTTTATCTGGAGATCAACGTATTCGTAGTTCAGAAATGAGATATTTACTTCATACTGTATACGGAGCATTGGCAGTTGATCAAGAAGTAGCAGCTTTCGCCTATGTGTGTCAAATAAATAAAAAACCATTTTTATGTTTAAAAGCTGCTTCAGATCAAGCAAATGATAAAACGAAAGAAGAACAAAAAATCTTTAAAATGCTAGCATGCGAAAGAGCATGTGAGCATTTAATTGCTTTTTTACGTGTTTATGAGATTAATGTAGTAAATAATAGATAGTTTGTTATAAAACAAATTAATAGTAAGTTATATGTAGGGAAATGTCCGTTCATTTCAAATTAAGAGCTGAAATTTATAATAGATGGAATATATTATATGGGTACATGTTGAGATTAATACAAGCAATTGGAGGGCAATTTTATATGATTCAATATAAAAGGTGTAGTGAAGTAAATATTGATTTAGTATATGAAGCTTTTAAAGATGGATTTTCCGATTATATTATTAAGATGGAAGTTTCAAAAGAGGGTTTTATACAACGTTTTTTTGGACCAGAAGGTAATTTGCTAGAACATTCTTTTCTTGCTTTAGACGGTGACAAATCAGTTGGCGTAATATTAGGTGGTATAAAGGATTATGAAAGTATAAAGACTATGCGCTGTGGAACATTAGCGGTTCATCCTAATTACCGCGGTATTGGTGTGAGTCAAAAATTATTTGAACTGCATAAAGAAGAGGCGATTCAACATGGATGTAAGCAACTTTTTCTCGAAGTCATTGTAGGAAACGACCGAGCGATTCATTTTTATAATAAGTTGGGCTATGAAAAAGTGTACGATCTTTCTTATTATAATTTAAATGATTTGACTAAAATAATGAATAAAGATTGTAAGGATATTGAAGTAAAACAATTAGAATTTCCAACTTTTAAAGATGAAATTCAGAAATGGTTAAACTTCCATATAAATTGGCAAAATGATGTTGATTATATCGAAAAAACAAATAATGTATTTTATGGTGCATATGTCGATAATGACTTAAAAGGCTCTCTATGTGTAAATGAACAAGGTAAAATTAGTTTTATTTTCGTAGACAAAGTTTATAGAAATATTGGTGTTGGGATGAAATTATTAGAAGTAGCAAGAGAAGAATTAATTTTATCAAGTTTATCAATTGGGTTTCCTAACAATAATTTACTGGAGGGTTTTTTAAAGAAATGTGGATTTGAAAAGAATTCTTTAGCGCAATATGAAATGTATTTATTACTCTAAAAGCGGAAGGGATTTATTCTTTTCGCTTTTTATTTTTTCTGTTAAGTTGGTAAATGCTTCGCAACTATAATTTGTAATGAGAGGAATTTGTTTATCCTTAAGTTATCTTTTTAATTGTCAATTTCATGCTAATAATTTTCTTTGTATAATATTCTAATTTTATGTAGAATAGATACGATGGGAGGGGATGAAATGAATAATGGATTAAAGTTTAAGATTTTTGAATTGCATTGTCTTGTTCAAAAGACTTATTCTGATATTAAAATAGCGTGTGATATTGCTATTTATCAAGAAAACACTTCTAAATATTTAATTTCATTAGGATTTTTAAATAAATCATATATGACTTATATAGAAGCAAAAAGATTCTATCGCGAAAATGAAGAGCTTGTAAGTGTAGAATTTGATAATTTCTTTGATATGTATGATAAATTAGAAAACGAATTAAAACAAGTTATTTCAACTGAAGATAAAAATCCTTCATTGCTACATAGCAGACTTGATCAGTTTCAACAGAAAGTTGAAAATATAAATGACCTAATAAAAGTATTGCAAAATGCTCGTTAATGAATGCTTTTTTCTTTTTTGTATAGAAATTATGTATTAAAAACATTTTAGGGATATTACATATTAAAGAGGTGGCTTTTGTTGATTACAAAAGTCATCTTTTTATGTTAGGAATAGATTGTATACATTTTAGCAGTTTCATATAAATAATAGGAATTTATACGAGGGGAATATCATGGGAAATAAAAAAGAAATAGCTATAGTTGCATTAACAACAGGATTCGTTTTAACAAGTGTAACGCCATATGGATTAGGTCATGCAGAGGAAACTGGTCAAATGCAAGTAGAAATTCAAGAGGATTCGTTCCGTACAGGTGATCTTACACAACCATCAAAAAAGGCGCCAGAGAATGTAGTGAAAGATGCACTTAAGGAAAATACGGAGCATGCTTTGTCTCCAAAACAAGTTAGTGCAGAAACAGGAGTAAATTACAAGGTTCTTCAAAAACGTGGTTCTTATGATGGAACTACACTTGTGCGCATGCAACAAATATATGAAGGAAAAGAAGTATATGGTCACCAGTTGACTGCTCACGTAGATAAAAAAGGTATTATTAAAAGTATTTCAGGAGATAGCGCACAAAATTTAACACAAGAAGATTTAAAGAAACCTATTAATTTATCAAAAGAAGAAGCAAAACAATATATTTATAAAAAGTACGGAAACGATACTAAATTTATTTCTGAGCCAGAAGTTAAGGCAGTTATTTTTGTTGATGAAAATCATGGACAGGCTAGCAATGCATATCAAGTTACATTTGCTGCTACAACACCAAATTATGTATCTGGAACTTATTTAGTGAATGCTCATAATGGTGAAATGTTAAAAGATATGGTACAAGAATCAAGTTTGAAAATAAGTGAAGAGTATGTTCAATCCGTTAAGGAAAATAAAACTAGCAATTTTACATCATTAACTGGAACAGGAAAAGATGATTTAGGCGTAACTCGTACATTTGGTATTTCTAAACAGACCAGTGGGAATTATGCGCTTGCTGATTACACAAGAGGACAAGGAATTGAGACATATGATGTAAATTATAGAGATATTACAAATGAAGAAAGTTATTATCCTGGTATACTAGCAACTAGCGTTTCAACAACATTTAATGATCCAAAGGCGGTAAGCGCTCATTTCTTAGCAACAAAGGTATACGATTTTTATAAAGAAAAATATAAGCGTAATAGTTTTGATAATAAAGGAAACAAAGTAGTTTCAGTTGTACATGCATGGGATTCTGGAGGAACAAATGATCCTGAAAATTGGGAAAATGCATTTAGTACTAATATTAATAACATTAGTATGCTTTTATATGGAGATCCTATGGTAAAAGCGTTCGATATAGCCGGTCATGAATTTACACATGCAGTTACATCAAGTGAATCTAACCTTGAATTTTCAGGAGAATCTGGGGCAATTAATGAGGCATTATCGGATATTATGGGAACGGCTATAGAGAAATACATAAATAATGGGGAATTTAACTGGACAATAGGAGAACAAACTGGATCGATTTTTCGTAATATGAAAAATCCAACTGCAATTAATTTTTCAGATGGACTACCGTATCCTGATGATTATAGTAAATATAATGATTTAAATGGAGAGGATTATGGAGGCGTTCATTTTAACTCAAGTATTATTAATAAAGTTGCGTATTTAATTGCACAAGGTGGTACTCATAACGGTGTAAATGTAAATGGCATTGGTGAAGATAAAATGTTTGATATTTTCTATTATGCAAATACTGATGAATTAAACATGACTTCTAATTTTTCTGAATTGAAATTGGCATGCCTTAAAGTGGCAACTAATAAATATGGAACGAACTCAATTGAAGTTCAAGCAGTCCAAAATGCTTTTGATGCTGCAAAAATTATAGAAAAAGTGAAAGAAAACGAAAAAACAGCAGAAAACCAAGCTCCAGAGTTAACTGTACCGTTTACGATTACACTACGTGTAGGAGATACGTTTGATCCAATGAGAAATGTAAAAGCTGTTGATAAAGAAGACGGTGATTTAACAAATAAAGTAAAGCATAAAGGCGATGTAAATACTTCAAAACCAGGTACATACATTGTGGAATACTTGGTTGTTGATTCTAAAGGCGGGAATGCAACGGCTATACAGACTGTAATTGTAGAGGGAAATGGAGAAATATCAGATTTAGAACCTAAATTAACAGTGCCTGTTGGAGCGATACTTCATGTAGGAGATTCATCTGTTCCAATGGCAGAAGTATTAGCTATCGATAAAGAAGACGGTGATCTCACTTCTAAAATTAAAGTCGATGGTGAAGTAGATACATCAAAAGCCGGTACTTACGTATTAACGTACACGGTTACAGATTCTAAAGGTCATGAAGTAACGGCGAAGCAAACTGTAACGGTCAAAGTTAGAGAAGAAATTAAAAATGAAAAACCAATACTAAAAGTACCTGCTACAACTTCGATTACTGAGGGTGATCAATTTGATCCGTTGATAGGAGTATCGGCTACTGACAAAGAAGACGGTGATCTTACTTCTAAAGTAGCGTATAAAGGAACTATAGATACAACTAAAGCTGGTATTTATGAAATAATATATAGTGTAAGAGATTCCGTGGGTAATGAGGTAAATACAATACAAAAAGTATTAGTGAAAGATAAAGAAACTAGCAAACCTAATGGTCTTGCTAATAAGACAAATAGCAATAGTATCTCAAATAACAGTAATACAGATAAAAAAGAATATACATATAAGGAGCTGCCAAAGACGGGTGTAAGTACAACTAACAGTGCAGCAATCGGCATATTGATGATTATTACAGGTACAGTACTCACTTTGATTCGCAAATTTAGAAAGATACAAAAATAATAGTAGGGATTATTCGTTTGAAGAAAAGAGTTCAGTATTCAAAAGAAATAAAGTAGAAAGTAAATAAAACGAAATATGGATTTTTTACTTATTAAGATTTTAATAGTTAAGCGGTACATTTGGCCTTTATAAAAATTTGCAGTTGGATACTATTCTGTCTACAGAACTATATTACATATAAAACACGTTACTATTCTTTTATTTTAATGAGAATAGTAACGTGTTTTTTGATTTGAAAATAGCATAAATCCTATAGCTCATGAATATAGGAGTACTTCTAATTTGCCATTGATAAGTTACTGAAAACACTTTGCTTTAATGGAAGTGTCACTCTAAATGACAACATGAGATTTTCGATATTTACCAGGTGTTTCATTGGTGAATTTTTTAAAAATTTTAGTAAAATAACTTTGATCGCTAAAATTAAGCGAAGCGCATATGTCTGATAAGGGATAGGTGGTGAAAGTTAATAATTTCTTTGCTTCTTCGATTCGTTCACGTTGAATGTACTCAATTAATGAAATACCGACTTCTTTTTTAAATAATATAGATAAATAATCTGAATTCACATTTGCAAATTTAGCAAGTTGTTTAACAGATATTGGATTGTAAATGTTTTTAAAAATGTAGTTTTTGCAAATAGCAATAGTCTGTGAATGTTGCTGTGTTTTTTGTGCCTTTACACGGTCTGCAAAGGTACAAAAAGCATTTTTTAATAAATCCCAAACAGATTCTTTGTCTTTTAAATTTTCTGTTCTTTGAATATGTAAATCATAAATTTTGTAAGCTATCCCAGATGGAAGACCCCCTTTTATCGCATATCTAGTGGCGAGCGTAATGGATGAAATACAAATGTTTTTATGACGTCTTAATTGATGGAATGAAGATAAAGATGAAAGAGTCTCTTGTTGGAATTCGTAATAATATTTGAGCACGGTTTCTTTATCCCCGTTTTCTATAGAACCAAGTAGTTGCTGCTCTATATATAAATTATGATAAATGGATTCGTCTTTTTGCATTGAAATATATACATCTTCGTTTAAGATTCTGCTATGACTTATATGAAGTGAGTCACTGTTATTTGAAAATGTGCTTACATCTGAATTTTTTTTATAGAGAATGTTATAGAACAATATTGCTATATTTACAAAGAAATTTTGATCTTTGACTGACAATGAAAAATAATGGTCTCTTGTTCTTTTATAATTTGGAATAAAATTAAGTTTACTATCCGCTTTACTTGTAGAAAAATTTACATGTGCCAAGGGCCCAATAATAACAGTACCGTTCACCATATAATCGCTCTTTATGTGAATTAAAATGAAGTGCCCTAGATGTTCGTGAGTTCTGAAGATGGGGGAATTATATGTATCATTTCTCTGAAAAAGCACATGTAACTGTTCTATTTTTGATGTATACAACAAGTGTGAATCATTTTTTGATGTGAATTCTAAAAGGATATTTTTGTTACAATCTAAAAAACAAACTGGAATTTCAAAAGATTGGAAAAACATATTGCAAATGTACTCTATCTCAACTAGACTGAGCTTTTTAGTCATATTCTTCCTCCTTACAGTTATGCGTAATAGTTAAATAAACATATATTCCTTTTTTCATAAGTAGAAACGGAAAACCTTTATTAATAAAAAATATAAATAAAAGTTATAAACTTCTAAGAATAATACCATAATTTAACATGAATAGCACATATTATTTGAATATACAGGTAATAGTTTTGGACAGTAGCGTAAAATATGAATCGTCACACTTATTTGTTGGTTATTACTTATATGTATTAAAAATGATTAAGGTTGGATTTTAAATAGGGATAGGAAGTGAGAAATTAATAGATTGACAGTAAGTGACTAGTCGAAATTAGCAGTGAAAGCTATTATGTAACAAATGTAATGATTTTTGAAGTAGAGATATAAGTGTAATTTAGGGGAGAAAATTACATATATCATGTGGAGAGACAACGTAATAATAGAAGATAAGAAATGTGAATAAGTGATTGTAAACAATGGATTGTTGGACGAATATGTTTTATGTTATTCGTTTAAATCTGATACTTGGCACACTATTGCTTTTAAGAAGGTAATAGTAATAAAGAGATTTTTAAAATGATAGAAGTAGTAAAGGGGATAAGAGAAATGAAAAAAATATTTAGTGTGCTTTTAGTGTTATTCTTAACATTTTCTACATGGTCTAGTGTATTAGTAAAGGCAGATTCACCATCTAAAGGTACTTTAACGATTCATAAGTATGAACAAGAAAAAGATGGAGCGCAGGGACTAGAAGGTGACGGTTCTGCAAATCAAGAGGTGTCAAAAGATGCGAAACCATTAAAAGGTGTAACGTTTGAAGTGAAAAAGGTTGCGTCTTTTGAAAAAATTTCAAACGATGGGAAAATCGTGAAAGAAGATGTGAAACCTGTAATGGGAGCAACTCCAACGCAAGTAGTAACAGATGATAACGGACAAGCTGTATTAAAAGATATTTCACTAGGACGTTATGAGGTGAAAGAAGTGGCAGGACCTCCACATGTTAATCTAAATCCCAATACGTATACAGTGGATATCCCATTAACGAATAAAGAGGGTAAGGTGCTAAACTATGATGTTCACATGTATCCTAAAAATGAGGTTAAACGTGGTGCAGTGGATTTAATAAAAACTGGTGTAAATGAAAAAGCATTAGCAGGTGCAGTATTCTCTTTATTTAAAAAAGACGGTACAGAAGTGAAAAAAGAGTTAGTAACAGATGCTAATGGTCATATTCGCGTGCAAGGATTGGTGTATGGAGAATACTATTTCCAAGAAACAAAAGCTCCGAAAGGCTATGTAATAGATCCAACTAAACGTGAGTTTTTTGTTAAGAACTCCGGAACAATTAATGAAGATGGAACTATTACTTCTGGTACAGTAGTTAAATTAGAAGTGAAAAACTATGAAGAACCAATAATTGATAAAAAGATTAACGGAAAATTGGAAGCGTTACCAATCAATCCGTTAACTAATTATAATTATGATATTAAAACATTAATTCCAGAAGACATTAAGGAATACAAAAAATATGTGGTAACAGATACTTTGGATAATCGTTTAGTGATTCAAGGAAAGCCAATCGTGAAAATTGATGGAGCAGAAGTAAATGCAAGCATTGTAGAGGTAGCTATAGAAGGTCAAAAAGTAACAGCTACAGTAAAAGATTTCACAAAATTAGATGGTAAAAAAGAATTTCATTTGCAAATTAAATCTCAAGTAAAAGAAGGAGTACCATCTGGTTCGGAAATTTTAAATACAGCAAAAATTGATTTTACAAATAAAAATGATGTAATTGAAGAAAAGGAATCTAAACCTGTAGTTGTTGTTCCAACAACTGGAATAATTGAGTTAACAAAAATTGATGGTGCTAATAAGAATAAATTAAAAGGTGCAGAGTTTGTACTTAAAGATAAAAATGGAAAAATAGTTGTTGTAGCAGGAAAAGAAGTAACAGGTGTATCAGATGAAAATGGTGTTATTAAATGGTCTAACATTCCATATGGAGACTATCAAATTTTCGAAACGAAAGCTCCAACATATACAAAAGAAGATGGTACAAAAGCTTCTTATCAATTATTAAAAGATCCCATTGATGTAAAGATTAGCGAAAATAATCAAACGGTTAAATTAACGATTGAAAATAATAAAAGTGGATGGGTTCTTCCGGTAACGGGTGGCATAGGAACGACTCTTTTTACTGTAATAGGTCTTACGTTAATGGTTACAGCGGCATTTGTTTTCTTTAGAAAAAAGTCTGCTAATAATTAAGATTTTAGGAACATGTAACTATGGGAAAAGGGGAGAAGCAAAATGCTTCCCTCTTTTCGATATTTAAGCATATACAGAGGTGGAAATATGAAACGAAATCTTGTTTTGGGAGGTATTTTTTTATTTGGATTAGGTGTTTTTTTATATCCTACTATTAGTAATTGGTTGGCGACTCGTGCACATTATTCTGAGATTAGCTCTTACGATAAGAATATCAAAGCATTACAAAAGAAAGAAGTCGAACGTAGGGAAAAAGAAGCAGCCGAATATAATAAACAAGTTCACACTTCCACGAAAACATTTACTGATCCATTTTCTGAAAAAAAAAGTAATCATCAAGCATATGCTGATGCGTTAAATTTAGGAGATGTAATGGGGTATATTGAAATATCGAAAATTAATATAAAACTGCCAATCTATCAAGGGACATCTGAGGAAGTATTGAGCCGCGGGATAGGTCATTTAGATTTTTCTTCGCTCCCGATAGGTGGAGAAAATACGCACACTATTTTAACAGGGCATCGTGGTTTACCATCAGCAAAATTATTTACAGATTTAGATAAGTTGAGTGAAGGAGATCTTTTTTATATTCATTCTTTAGACAAAGTTCTTGCTTATAAAGTAGATCAAATTAAAGTAGTGTTACCACACGAAACGGACGATCTACAAATTGTAGAAAATAAAGATTATACAACTTTAATTACGTGTACGCCTTATGGAGTAAACACCAATAGGTTGCTAGTTCGAGGT
Organism: Bacillus sp. AFS012607; assembly: GCF_002558005.1. NCBI lineage: Bacteria > Bacillati > Bacillota > Bacilli > Caryophanales > Bacillaceae > Bacillus > Bacillus sp. AFS012607. The sequence goes on along the minus strand of NZ_NTVM01000045.1, from coordinate 52,049 downwards.
GTGCGTGTGGAGTTAAACGGGAAAGAAAAACAAAAAGTGAGTACAGAGATATTTATATTTAATAAGTGGACTGTAATAGTTCCAATCCTATTGTTATGTGTGTTTCTAGTCGTAATTTATAAGAAAAGGTTAACTCGATAGAATGTATTTATTTATCCTGCATTAATGGGAAGTGGGACCGGAAATTCAGAGATAAGTAAAGAAAGTATATAAAGTATATAAAAGATGAAGTAAATCCTCATTGGTGAATATGTCATTTTATTCGACTATAGAAAAAATACGGTAAAGGTGGGAACAAAGGAATTGAGGCTACGATTAAAGCTGGTAAGTATTCATTTTATTGTTTTGTTAATGTTAAGTGTAAGTTTTGTCATATATGTACCAAAAGAAGTATATGGATCCACGACAAACTTAGAAGGTCTAGGTGATATATCGCGTTATAATGCAGTTGTCTTTGGTAACCATAAAGCAATAGGTGGCGACATTGAAGGAGCAACTGCAGTTCAAGGTGATATGGATGCATCGGGGTATACAATTGTAGGTGCTGCAGCGGGAACATCTAATATAGTAGGTGAAAAATGGGTTGATGAGGGATATCCGTCCTTGTTGTTGTCTGGAAAATTTAAGAAATCAAGAGAAGAATCTTTTATCATTCAAAACGGAATAGTAGTAATGACAAAAGAGAGTGATCCAGATCGCATCATACAATCCTCTTATGATCGTATCGTTTATAAAGAAAAACTAGAAATTGACGCGAAATTTAATGAATTTCGCAATATAGTGAACCAAGTCAGTAAAAATGCAGGTCAATATAAAACAAATACCCCAATTCCAAATATGAGTCATGGAATCGGAAAAGATATAAACAATCCTAATATTTATGTTTCATCAGAATTGACAGGGAAAATTAATTTAGATATAAGAGATGTATTTTTACCAAATGCTAAGGACAAAGATTTTATTGTTATGTATTCGGATGCAACAGAGGTTACATTTAAAAATGGGTCTATTCTATATGACACGAACAATATTGGAAGGGCTACAGATATAGTTCCTACATCACAACCATATTCTCCTAATTCCCCGTTTACTCAGCTATATGGGAAAGTGATTTGGGTTTTTCCAAATGCGAAAAAAATTATAACAGAGGGATATGGTGTCGTTGGTAGTGTGTTTGCCCCCAATGCTGTATTAGAAACAAAAGGCGGTTCGATTAATGGACAAGCATTTGTCGGTGCGGTACAACAAACTGGTGGATTTGAATTTCACAATTTCAAATTTAACTGGCAACATTGGAACAAGCCTAGTACTGGAAAAGTAAAAATAAAAAAAGTTGATAGTAATAATGATAATAAAAAATTGGTCGGAGCAAAGTTTCATATAGAAGATCCAAAAGGAAAAATAGTTGGAGAACTATTAACAAATGAAGAAGGAGAAGCGATATCAAAAGACTTACCAATAGGAAACTATATCCTTGTAGAAATAGAAGCGCCAAAAGACTATGAATTATTAAAAGAAAAAATAACTGTAAAAATAGAAAAAGATGCAGTAGTAGAAATTAAAATAGGAAATAAGAAATTGCCAGATCCAATAGGAAAAATGAAGTTAGTGAAAGTAGACATAAGTGATAAAAATAAAAAGCTAGCAGGGGCAAAGTTTCATATAGAAGATTCAAAAGGGAAAATAGTTGGAGAACTAGTAACAAATGAAGAAGGAGAAGTAATATCAAAAGACTTACCAATAGGAAACTATACCTTAGTGGAAGTAGAAGCACCTAAAGGTTACGAATTATTAAAAGAAAAAATAACTGTAAAAATAGAAAAAGATGCAGTAGTAGAAATTAAAATAGGAAATAAGAAATTGCCAGATCCAATGGGGAAAATGAAGCTTGTGAAAGTAGACATAAGTGATAAAAATAAAAAACTAGCAGGAGCAAAGTTTCATATAGAAGATTCAAAAGGAAAAGTAGTTGGAGAGTTAATAACAGATGAAAAAGGAGAAATGATATCAAAGGACTTACCAATAGGAAACTATACCCTAGTGGAAATAGAGGCACCTAAAGGTTATGAATTATTAAAAGAAAAAATAGCTGTAAAAATAGAAAAAGATACAGTAGTAGAAATTAAAATAGAAAATAAGAAATTGCCAGATCCGACTGGGCAATTTGAAATTGAAAAAGTTGATGATAAGGATAGTGAATTAAAGCTAAAAGGCGCTGTATTTCAAGTGTTAGATAAAGAAGGGAAAGAAGTTAGTAGATTAATAACGGATGAAAAAGGAAAGGTAATTTCCAACCAATTAGCAATTGGAAAGTATACGATTAAAGAAATAAAAGCACCGAACGGATACATGTTACTTAGGGATCCAATAGAAATAGAAATTACAGAAGCAGTAAAGACACAAAAAATAACAGTGAAAAATGCGAAGAATAATTGGGTAATTCCTAATACTGGTGGGAGCGGAACAACAATTTTTTACGTAATTGGTATTATGCTAATGTTTGCTGTGCTATATTTCTGTAAGAAAAATCGTATATTATGAACTAATTTTATAGAGTTAGACAGATCGTTGCGTTAGAGAGTTTTAGGACATGAGTTCGGTATTGTACTGGACTCATGGTACTAAATTTGTTAAAGGAGGAAGGATAATAGTAAACATAGAATATATTAATGAATTAAAATATTTAAGAGGTGAACATGGTGGCAATAAAACAAGACGAAATTAAAGTAGTTGCCGGAGCTGGAGTGTTTAATAATAATCCAGGTTGGATTCAAACGCAAGAAGATGAACTTAACTTACTAGATAAAGCTACGTGGGAAGAAAGATTTGAATACAACTCTATTTCAGCTATTTTAGCTGAGCATGTATGGGAACACCTTACTTTTTAAGAAGGTGTAAGAGCAGCTGAAATTTGTTATGAATTTTTAAAACCATCTGGTCATATTCGGTGCGGAGTCCCTGATGCATTCTTTCAGGATGAGGCATATCAAAATATAGTTCAAATAGGGGGACCCGGTCCGAAAGATCATCCAGCAGCAAGTCATAAAATCGTTCATAATTATATAACATTAACGGAAATGTTTGAAACTGCTGGATTCGAGGTAGTTTTACTTGAATATTGTGATGAAAATGGTCGGTTTTATTACAACGAATGGGATGCAAACGACGGTGTTATTTTCCGTTCGAAAAGGTATGATTCTAGAAATAAAGGCGATAAACTTGGTTTTCCATCGCTAATTGTCGATGCGATTAAGCGTTAATCATTCAACAAAACAGGAGTTAATCCTATGATTTCATAAGTCGCAAATGCGGCTTTTTTATTTGTACGCAAATCTATATTTAATTTTCAATATTATATAACTCGATTTAGAAAATATTTAAGTTTTTCTCAGCACCATTCACTTTAAATTAACACTTCGCTGACATAAATATTTATTTTATATTTATATTCGTGTAAAATGAGATGAGAACATATATTCTATATAAGGAGGCAATTAAAATGATAGCTGAAATTGGGAAACTAACTGGTGGATATATTGTAAAATTTGAACGCGAATTTCCATATACGGTAGAGGAAGTTTGGTCTGTATTAACAGAAAACAGTAAGCTGAAAAAATGGATGTCCAATTTACAGATTGAAAGCCTTAAAACTGGTGGAATAATAAAGTTCGACATGATGGACGGTTCATTCATAAACATTGATATTTTAGAGTGTCAACTAAACTCAGTACTTGAATTTACTTGGGATAAAGACCGTGTCCGATTTGAAATACATAAAGAGGAAAATGGTACTCTTTTATTCCTAAAAGAGTACATTCATGAATTAACAGATCATACACCGAGAGATATAGCTGGTTGGCATATTTGTTTAAATCTTTTTTCTTACGTTTTAGAAGGAGAAGAGAAAGAATTTTCTAAAGATGAATGGCAACAGTGGTTTGAAATATACAAGGATAAGTTCATGAAGTGAGAGGATAATTGCATAATAGGTAATATTCATTATGTAATTATTATATTGTAAAAATGCTTTTGTGAATAAATAAGAATAGAGGTTAATATGAAAGTAAATCAATTAATTGCTAATAACATAAATAAATTAGATGCAACTATACCGTTTAATAAATCGTTTGGAATTGCTGGTTTATCTGGATCGGGTAAAACAACTTTTTGCCAAACAATTGGTGAAGAATCAAAAAAACGATTAGTTTCTTTATTGCCAAAGGCTGAATATCAATATTTATTTCCTAACATTATGGAAACAAATTTTAGTGCCATTAAGATGGAAGAAATACCTTTAGTACTTTTTCTAGGAAAATCATCGATTTCGTCTAATCCGCGTTCAACGATTGGTACTCATACTGGTGTTTTTACAGAGGTTCGGGAAAAACTTGCTGAGGTATTTAATCTTTCTCCAGAGGTCTTTTCATTTAATAATCAATTAGGCTGGTGTACTGGTTGTAAAGGCCGTGGTACTACAAAAAATGTTGAGTGTAAAAAATGTAAGGGAAAACGTTATAGTGAAGAAATTGAACAACATGAAATTGATTTGTTGGACAAGCCACATTCAATCTCAAATATTAATGATTTAAGTATTGAATCTATTCTTTCACTAGCAAAAGAGTTAAATATTAGTGAAGAAAAACAGCATATACTGCAAAATATTATTAATATGAACATTGGTTATTTAACATTAAATCGAATTATGGGTACGTTATCAGGTGGAGAGTTAACACGACTTTATTTGGCCGAATTCATGGCAGTAAGTGAAAATGCTGTAATTATTATTGATGAGATTTCAGTTGGACTTGATCATGAAACTTTATTACAAATTTTAGAAGAGATTAAACGATTAGGGTGTAAAAATCAAATTTGGCTTATTGATCATTCAGATACAGTACTAGATACAACTGATGATCAATTGTTCTTTGGATCTGGTAGCGGAAAATATGGCGGGAAAATTGTGGAAGAATCACCAAGACCAAAGTCAATACTGTGGGATCGAAATAAAGAAATACCAACAGAATATTATACATTCTATGATTTATATTGCCGTAATATCCAAATGGCTGAGTTTCAAATTCCTAAAAACAGGCTTGTAACAGTTACAGGAGAATCAGGATGTGGGAAATCTACACTTGTCAACGAATGTCTAGCTACAGATTTTTTGAAACGATATCCAAAAGATAAATTAGTTATGGTAGGACAAGACCGAAATCAATCAATTACAAGTCGATCAACTGTAGCAACTTTCCTAGATATTAAAAAGAAACTGACAAAGTATAGTGAAGACATTGATGATATTTTTGAGCGCTCGATTGAGGATATTATTGATGAACTTCCAAATGAAGATATCGCTTATAAACGTTTGAGCCTACTAATTAAATTAGGGCTTGGCTATTTAACATTAGAGAGAAAAACACAAACATTATCGACAGGTGAGTTTCAATGTGTTCATTTAGTTTCGGAATTATTTGCAAACACTAGAAATCCACATACATTATTTATTTTTGATGAGCCTTCAAAAGGTTTATCACAAAATATTTTGAATCAATTTATCGATAGTATTAGAGGTATTCTGCAAGATGAATCAGTTTCGATCATTATGATTGAGCATAATCGTTACATGTTAGAAAGCTCTGATTATATAGTTGATTTTGGAAAAAGGCAGAATGAATCTATAGAGCATTTGGATGTTGTCAATCATGAGGATTACTATCGTCAAAAAAGTAATGTGAATAGCACAGAGAAAATACACATCTCTTCAATGCTTAAGCAGAAAAAAGGGGTTCACTATTTAGAAGAAAATCATATTAACTATTTTAAAAATGCCGAAAATATTTATAAGGGCGGTATTTTAAAAAGTTTATCATCAATGGCTAGGTTAATTTATGGTGAATATGAATCTGATACAATCGCACCTGTTATTGCTATTGATCTTGAAAGACATTTATATAGTCAATATAGTTTCTTATATGAGATTGGTGGATTAATTAATCATATTGTAGCTGCTCATCCAATTAATAAAGATACGAGAAGTTTTGATTTCTATTCACAGGACAATCATTGTCCATCTTGTTCTGGACGTCTTCAAATTGAAGTTTTTGATAAAGATATTGCCATTCAAGATAAAAGTGTTCCATTTTGGGATGGGCTATTCGATCCAGAAATCATGAAGGTATTAAAATTTTATCAGCATGAAAAAATAGAATTTCTATTCGAAGAAATAAAAAATGAGCTTGATCACGATTTGTCAAAGAGCTATAATGATATGTCAGAAGAAGAAAAGCATACGTTTTGGTACGGGTATTTTGAAAAATCATTTTATGATAAAAAAGGAAAGACACGCAGAACATGGGTAGGATTTAATACAATTATTGGTGGATATATTGTTATTTCAAAAGCACCTATTAAAGAAGAAATTAAAAGTTCAAAAAAAATGATGAAATGTCCAATTTGCGAGGGGACGGTTTTAAATCATCATAAACCACTTAAATTTGATAACGTAGATATTCGTGAAATAATTAATCAGCCTATTAATGAAGTAGTGAAAACAGTTGGTGATTTACCGACACTTGTTAAATTGAAGTCTATTGTTGGTGGCGATATGGTATTGACAGAAGATGTTTCTTTATTGCCAAGAAAAGCACAAGTTGCACTGAAGATGTTTGAATTAGAACAAGCAAGCTTTTCAAACTATGAAATGGTGTTACAAAATGTCTTACCATTCTGGGGTGAAATAAAAGGAAATATCGAATCCATTAGTGTTAATAATCAAGTAACTGTTTGTGATTTCCCTAATGTTTATGAAACGAGAGAAAACATTATAGATAAGTATTTCACAAATGGTAAATATAAAAAACTTACGTATGTATACGAAGCGTTTGGATACAAAAAAATAGTTACCCAAATTAATAAAATTAAAAAAAGTAATCCATGTCCATTTTGTAAAGGTAAGAAAGTGATAACCGAAGATAATCTACATGATGGTGTCTTTAAACTAACAATTCCATGTGTAACTTGTAATGCAAGTGGTATTAATGACGAAGGGTTAAAAGAAGTTGTCGAGGGCGTGGATGTACAAACGTGGTTAACTGGAAAAGTTAGTGATGTTGTGGATGAGAGCTTATTAACAGAAGCTGTTGGGCAAATACCAATTTTTAATCGTATTCGTGAGTTGGATAAACGAGATATGATGGCGGTTTATGAATGTCTTGAGAAAAATAACTAATGGTTATCAATTGCAGTAGTCATAAAAACAGGAATATAGGTTTTTAATTATATAAATATAACATGTTAAATTGTTATTTAAATCGTTAAAAATAGTTGACCCTCACATAATGTCATTGTTTATGATGAAGTTGAGCTTCAAAGTAGATGTAACTTATAGGAGGAAATCATGTTTAAAATAGGGGATTTTTCGAAACTATCTTCCATTAGTATACGTATGTTGAGACACTACGATAAAGTGGAATTATTACAACCAGTAAAAGTCGATGAGCAGAGTGGATATCGATTTTATTCAGCAGACCAATTAAAAAAAGTAAATCAAATTCAAACGTTAAAAGCTATGGGGTTTAATATTGCTACTATTAAAGAAATAATAGAATGCGATAATATAGATAGCATAAAAGAGCAATTTTTTAATCGTAGTGCTCAAATTAAAGAAGACATGAATAACCTCCAAAAACAATTACGTCTCCTCGAAGACTCAATGAAAACGATGAGAGAGGATGTTGTTGAGATGAATTATCATGTTTCAATAAAAGAAATTCCAGAAAGAACTGTAGCTAGTGTTAGAAAGATTATTCCATCGTATAATTGCGAAGGTGATTTATGGAGTGTATTAATGCAAGAAATTCAAATGAAAAATATTAGTATTGCCCATCCGAGTTATAGTATTGCGGTTTTCCATGATCGTGAATACAAAGAAAATGATGTAGATATAGAAATACAGCTAAGTATTCTAGGTAAGCACGAAAATACAAAAGACGTTACATTTAAAAATATGAAATCAACCAATATAGCTTCTATAACAGTTAATGGAAGTTATGAACAGATGACAGCTGTAAATGAGGCTGCGGCAAAATGGATTGAGACAGAAGGTTACAAATTAGCAGGCCCGATGTTTAATATTTATCATGTGAGCCCAGCGATGGAATCGGATCCTAATAAGTGGGTTACAGAAGTTTGTTATCCAGTTAAATAATGATAAAGAAAAAAGGCATTAATTATATGCCTTTTTTCTTTGGAAACTTATCCATAAATATCAAGACAAATTACTTCGAGATTCGATTCGTCAACTACTAGCACAATTTTATTTGCAAATGTACAAAATGAGCGGATTGTAATGAATCATCTAAAAACCAACCAGTTGGTACTAAAGTAATGTAATCATCTATTTGGAAATTTCAGCAATGTTTAAATGAGCAACAAAAGCCACCGTAATAAGGGGCTTTTGTCTTAAATAATTTAATGATATGTGTACCCTCCATCAGGAAACAATACATTACCCGTAGTAAAACTATTTTGCATTAAATATAGGACAGTATGTGCAATTTCATCATTATATCCAGCTCGTTGTACAAGTGAAAGAGATTTATAAGCTTCGTAAGCAACTAGTCTATTTTCATTTTGTTCATTTTCTTTTTGTATTGTTCCAGGAGAAACCACATTAACTCTAATAGGAGCTAATTCCACAGCTAAAGCCTTCCCTAAACTTTCAATAGCACCATTGCAAGCTCCATAAGCAGGTGCGCCTTTAAGTGGTCTTTGACTAAATGCACCGGACATTAACACGATAGATCCAGAGTTTGAAAGAAAAGGAATTGCATATTTTACGGCATAATATTGAGGCCAAAACTTTCCGATGAAGCTACTTTCAGCAATTTCCTCTGTAGAGGTAATTGGTCCAAGTGTGTAAGAGGCTCCCGGTGTGAATAAATGATCAAAGTTCCCAACTGTCTTGAAAAAAATTTGTAATTGCTCTTTATTTTGATTATCCAATATATAAGTTTGAAGATGATTGCTATTTATTAATTTTTTAGCAACTTTTAATTTTTCTTCCGAACGCCCTGCAATAATAACATGTGCTCCTTGTTCAATTACTTGTTTTGCCGTTGCCAATCCAATACCAGAACTCCCGCCAATGATAACAATACGACTATTTTCTAATGTAGTAATAGACATATTTTAGCCACTCCTTTAATAAAAAATTTAGAATATAACTGTGCTATGCTTTTATTATTCGCTAAAAGGGAGCAAGTGAAAAGTACGCACTTTATATGTACATAGTCGTAAATTTCGTACTAATCGCTATTTATGCGGATAAGTAATTGGAAAAATCGCTAAATATGGTTTATCCCGCATTAACGGGCAGTAAAACTCTCACCTCAAAGTTAGGAAAATGCAAGGAAGTTAGGTAAGAGATCAATTGCCCGTAAAAGCCCGATTGGTTCAACTAATAATCAGTTTGGGATGAACAAAACCCTCACTGATTAAAGTTTCACTTTATGATATCTGAGGAGAGGTGAGAAAAATGGATTTACAAGAACCGAAGTTAAAAGGGGTAATAGCAACATTACAAATAATCGGTGGGAAATGGAAGCCACTCATTTTGTTTATTTTGCTAACAGATGGAATGAAACGTTTTGGTGAATTAAAGCGATTGATACCAGATATATCTCAAGGGACGTTAGCGAAGCAATTACGTGAATTAGAGCAAGATCAACTAATAAAACGCGAAATTTATCAAGAAATACCACCTAAAGTAGAATATAGCTTAACTGAACATGGAAAAACAGTCAGTACTGTTTTGGATAGTATGTGTAGTTGGGGAAGAGGGCATTTAGAATATATAGATAAAGATAAACCATAAAAATGTTATGTAAACTTATTGTAGTGTGAAGGGAAATATTGTTTTAATAATTTGTAATTTATAATATATAATTAAGGAGTGTCGTAGGTTATTATACATATTTAATTTATTTTTACAAAGGGGAAGTAATAAGATGAACGAATTAGAGTATAAAAGCTTCTATGATAAAGTAGGAAGATTAAATGGATGGGATTTTAGTAAAATAAAATGTGAAACTGTAGGAGATACATGGGACTTTTATAGTGAGGTAAAAGAAAGGTGTAAACCATCACATATTTTACTTGATGTTGGTACAGGGGGAGGAGAAAATGTACTTAACATAGCATCATCAGCTAAATTGTTGATTGGAATTGATAATTCTAACGGCATGATTGCAACGGCACATTCTAACTTGAAAAAATCAGGTGTACAAAATGTTGAGTTTCTTCAAATGGGTTCTGAAGCTTTAACATTTCCACATGCACATTTTGATATTGCTTCAAGTTGTCATGCCCCGTTTCTGGCATCTGAGTTAGCGAAAGTAATGAAAAAGGGTGCCTTTTTCTTAACACAACAAGTAAGTGAGAATGATAAATTAAACCTGAAAGAAGCATTTGGTAGAGGGCAATGCTTAGGTGAACGGGATGGTACTTTAAAAGAAAAGTATATGAATGAACTTATTAGTGCAGGATTTGATCTCGTGCAAGTACGTGAATATGATGTTACTGATTATTACAGTAGGTCTGAAGATCTCATTTTCTTATTAAAACATACCCCTATTATTCCTAGATTCGGAGAACAGGAAGAGGATTTTACTATTTTACAAAAGTTCATTGATACGTATAGTTTTGAAAAAGGGATTCGTACTAATTCAAAAAGATTTATGATTATTGCTGTTAAATTATAATATATTTTAGTGTAAAAGCTGCTTTTCATTTAAAGAAAAGCAGCTTTTTGTGTGGAAAAGAATACAGGAAATACTTGAAAATAATAGAAATAAATAAAGTGTAAATTAAAAAATCAAAATATGGAGGATAAATGTTTTGAAACGTTACTATATTAGCAATGAAAAAATAAATGTACATATTACTGAATGGGGGAATAATGACAAGCCCGTTATCTTTTGTTTACATGGATTAGGTAGTACGAGTTTAAGATTTATAGAAATTGCTGTAAAGGATCTAGGGATCGAAATGGATAATAAAGTATGGTGGCATGCCAGGGGAAATACAGCTAGTAATATAATAAGAGGTATGCATAAAGATGAAACTATAGATATATATGAGAAGCTACCGGCTAATATTGTATTACTTCGAGCTACAGTCCCACAAGTTTGGGCGGATTATAGAGATAAGACAGTAAATGTTTTTAAAGAGAAAACGGACAGTATAGTAAAAGTAATTCCTGATACTACACATATGTTGTACTGGGATAAACCAGAAATTGTTATAGCAGAAATAAAAAATAATTGGAGCTAACATATTCATACTAAAGTTGTAGTTTCTACATGAAAAATCCATCCTTCCGTTTGATTTTATCTATTTATAAGTGTAATACAATACGAATAGATAATAAGAAACAAGGGGGAATGTAACGTGATTACACATATATTAGATATAAAATTACAAACGGTTTCCATAGAAGGGGTAAAACAAGTTTATAGGGACATATTATCTTTTCCAATAAAAAAAGAAACAGAATCATTTATTCAATTTAAAGTAACACCGTACACTACAATTAGTTTTCAAGAATTATATGAACCAATTGCACCTGCGCACTTTGCTTTTGAGATTCCATATTCAAAATTTCATGAAGTTGCAAGATGGCTTGAAAAGTCTGGATTACTCATTGTAAAATGGAAAGATGGTCATACAATTGATGAAGAGAGCGGCCGATTCAACTTATATTTCAGAGATGGCGATGGAAATCTTCTCGAAATTATCGCGCATAGTTATGTTAAAGAAGATGTATTAGTACCACACTCACCTTTAAACATTTTATACGTAAGGGAAATTGGTCTTCCTGTTAAAAGTGTACCTGTTTTTACGGAATGGTTAAAATCAAATCTAAATATGAAAACGATGGAAGATGGGGATATTTTTAACTTTGTTATAGGTGGCACTGCATATATCGTCGCGACTTGGTGGCAGAGACCTTGGATTCCAATCGCAATGAAAGCTTTACCACCGAAAGTTCATGTTTCTTTTGGAACACCGGATTCAGCATTTTTACAGCACATCCAAAATAACTTTAAGAAAAATAATGTTCCCTTTGAATGTAAACATAATGAAGTATCATTTATTGAGCAGGGATATTCATTTTCTATTGTGTATACACCAGAGTTTCATTCCAATATTCCTAAAGAACTAAACTTACCACTTTCTATTTAAGGATAGAAAGTGGTAAGTTTTTTATATCTTCGTGAAGAAGGTTTTCGTTATGATTAGAGTGAATGCAAAGAAAAGGATTAAGCGTTATTCAAACTTATTTTAAGGAGAGAAATGAAGTGAATCTAGGTAATCCAATTGCAAAAGGGAATACTGCAGAAATTTATTTAATTGATGATAAGGTTGTAAAATTATTTAAAGATTACCTCCCAGATACAGAGTCTATGAATGAAGCAAAAAAACAAAAATATGCTTATTCATGCGGGCTGCCAGTTCCAAACGTATTCGAAGTGACAAAGATACAAAATAGACAGGCAATTATTATGGAACATGTAAAAGGGGACAACATTGGTGATCTTCTGCTTAATAATTTAAATGAGGCAGAGCGTTATATCGGCCTTTGTGTTAATGAGCAAAAAAAGATCCATGCTATACATGTGAATACAGATGAAATGGAGTTAATGAGGGAAAGGTTAGAGCGTCAAATTAAATCTGTGCATAAATTGGATGAACGCAAAAAGAAGGATATATTACAAAAATTAGAATCTATTACATTTGATTTTAGGCTATGTCATGGAGATTTTCATCCATTTAATTTGATTTTGAGTAAGGAAGAGAAAGTGAAAGTTATAGATTGGGTAGATGCTAGTTCAGGTGATATTCGCGCAGATGTATTTCGAACATACTTGTTGTACTCACAATCTTCGGTAGAATTAGCTGAGATGTATTTACATATATATTGCAGTCGTACCGGCATATCAAGAGATGAAGTTTTTCAATGGGCTCCTATTATTATTGCAGCTAGATTTTCTGAAAAAGTATCACCGCAAAATGAAGTGTATTTGAAAAGATTATTGAATCAGTATTTATAAGTCATAAAAAAGGTTGTCAGCTAATTAATAAATGCTGTTGTTTAACCAAAGTTTCCTTGTAGTTAAACAACAGTATTCTTAAATATTGATATAGGTATTCTTATTTTCGATCTTCATCCTATAAAGGTTCATAATCCGTACTTGTTCCTCCGTTAATTCATCTTTATCCCAATACATATGCATTAAGCTATATTCAAAAATCTCCTTTAATTTAATAAATAACGGAAACTTGTCTTTCATCTCTTTTGGTAGCTCATTTTTCTCTTGGTAGCCTTCAAATAGTGCTTTTGTAATAGAATACTCATAGTCAACGATATTCCCATTTCCAGCAAATGAATATTCTATTGCACTATAAATAGGAACGGCTAAATCGAATATGTAAAAATGTTTTTCGCAGTCTTGAAAATCTATCATTGTTAAGTTTGAATTATTTTCGACTAAAATGTTTTCTAACCATAAATCTCCGTGTATTAAGCCGTAATTTGAAGGGGATTTTGGTAGCTCTTTTATGGAAGTTAAAACGTCAGATGCAATTTCTCTTATTGTATTTTCTTCTTTAGGGATATATTTAAGAAAATTATATTCTTCATTTTCATACCAATCGTTTATATGTTTTACTGGTTTAATCTTTTCAAAGCTTTTAGATATACGATGTAATTTTCCAATTTGTTTACCAAGTTTTTTAAATATATTAGAATTCCATTCAGACCTTGGTAAATGTATACCAGGAGCAGCTTTATATAATACAGCAAAAATCTCCTTGTCTAATGTGAATTTTTCTACAAAATTCCCTTGTAATGAAGGGATTATTGGTGGAACACCTAAACCATTTTGATATAAAACTTCCTCTATCTGTTCTTCATATGTTTTGTAGTTTGTAATTCTACTGAAGTATGTACCTTGTTCTGTAAGACATTCATACATCTCATTTGTTATTGGCTTAATGTTAATAAAATTCAACGGATACTGTTCATTTATGAATTGAAGTATTTCTTTTTCTAGCTTGTTCATTGAAACGTCCTTTCCAAACCTTAATTTTTTAACTTGGGAATTAAAAGAATTTTATTTTATAAAATTCGTGTTTAATTTTTGAAATCCTTTAAAATGAAATATGATGTAAATTGACCTTTAATAATTAGTAAGGTGTTGCCAACATACTCATTAACGCTAAATTGAAAAATGAATAGAAGGTATGACAAAATAAGATAGATGAAAAAATATAAAATTAATACTTATATATAGATTATAAAGACTTTAGAGAAAGGCTCATGTTATAAAACACAAGAAATATCAAAAGAAAGAAACGCACTTCTCCTATACTTTTAAATAAGGAGTGAAGGAAATGAATAAACATATACAGCAGATGATTAATTGGATTGAGAGCAATTTAAAAAAGAGATTTTCATTAGATGAATTATCTCGTTACATGGGGTATTCTCCTTATTATTGCTCTTTTAAATTTCATCAAGTAATGGGTTTCAGTATTAGACGTTATATTCTTCTTAGAAGGTTGTATTTATCTACGGAAGATTTAAAGAATGGTAGGAAGATAATTGAGGTCGCATTGGATTACGATTACTCTTCCCAAGAGGCTTATAGTAGAGCTTTCAAAAATGTTTTTGGAATGAATCCAAGAGAATACCAACTTAACAAAATGCCTATTCAATCATTTGTTAAACTAAATTTAAATAAAGAAGGGGCGTTTAATATGAATATTTCTAGAAAAATAGAGGTTGAGCAGTTACGAAATAGGAAGAGTGAGCTATTTGATAAAGAGGTACTTAACATATTAAATGGTCAAGTTATGTATGAAGAATTTAAAAACGAAAAGCTAATGGGTGATTCTGATTATGCACCATTTAATGAGGCAATGTGTGTGAACTCGGCTACTACTCAAGTTTTTAATGAAGAGTTTATTAAAACAAGAGCGAAAGGACATAACAGTTTAGTAGAAAGTTATATAAAAAAGGTTATAGATCCGTTAGAAAACCTTTTTACGAAAAAGTATAAATGTATTGTTCTATGGTTTGGTGAAGATATGTTTTGCCAAATGAACCTACTTACCATACTTTCTCACCTTGAACAGTCTGCTTATGAAGGGAAGGTATACTTAAATAGCTTTAGAGAGGATAAATTTAAAGTAAATCAAATTGAACTTGAATTGGGGAATTATTCTTCTATATACAATGAAGTATTAGTAAACCATAAAAAGACCTCTCATAAGGTACCACCTGTAATGTATCAGGCTATAGACTTATTTTTAGAAATGTTAACAGAAGATAATGCAGTAATGAAATTCATCTCTAAAAATAAAGATTTATCAACTCGTGAATTATTAATAAAGTTGTTTTATCTTTTTCCAACAATCGGATATGGAGATACTCAGTACATAGAGCTGATTAATAAAATAAAGAAGAAAGCTACACCAAAAATATAGGTGCAGCTTTCTTCTTATAATTGCTCAAGTAATTCTAATTCTTTTTCTACAAATAGCATTAGTTCTTTAATTGTTTCACCAGAAAAATCAAAACGAATACCGGCTGCATCATACACTTCTTTTATAGATTGAGAGCTTCCTAGTGATAATGCCTTTTTATAATTTTCTAGCGCTTGCTTAGGATCCTCTTTATATTGTTTATACATTTGTAATGCACCAAGTTGGGCGATCGCATATTCAATATAATAAAATGGTACTTCAAAAATATGGAGTACAGGTAGCCAACTCGTTGCTATCCAGTTTTCGTAGCCATCAATATGTATGACGCTAGACTGATAATGTTTTTGAAGTTGTAAGTATTTTTCATTTCTTTCTTCAGAAGTATGACTTGGATTTTCATACAGCCAGTGTTGAAATTGATCGACAATAAGCATAATAGGTAAATATGAAATAACATCTTTAAAGAAGTTAATTTTTGCTTGTTTTAAATCTTTTTTGTCTGTATAGAAGGTATCCCAATAATTAAGCGAGAATAACTCCATTGTCATACTGGCTAGCTCAGCTGTTTCAGCTGGAATTTCTATATACTGTCGTAATTTTAATGGTTTTATGAGTTCGTTATGAATACTATGACCCATTTCATGTATAAAAGTGACAATATCATCTTGTGTATAATTTAAGTTCATAAAAATATAAGATAATTGTGAAGCTGGTAAGTACTCACAAAAGCCACCAGCTGCTTTTCCTTTGCGGCTTGTTAAATCAAGACAATTGTGTTTATACATTCGGTTTAAAAGTGCTGAAAATTCAACATCTAGTTTATTAAAGATATGAGTGCTCTTTTCAATTAAATCATTTTCATTTGCAATAGGTTTAAGTACTTTTTGATCTGGAGTTACAGCTGATACATCCCACGGGCGAAGCGTATCAACTTGCAGTTTATCTTTTTTCTCTAGCAATATTTTATCTTTAAGAGGCACAACATACTTACTTATGGATTCAGCTAGTTCATAGCAATCTTTCGCTGAATAATCAAAACGCTCGTATTTTTTGAACATATAATCGCGATAATTCTCTAGTTGAATATTTTTTGCTTTTTGATGGCGAATTTCAATTAATTGATTTAATATGTTTTGGAGTTCTTTTTCAACAGATAAAAATTGTTCAGAAATAATGGTTTTTGCCTTTTTACGGGTGTCACGATTCGAATCTTGTAAATAGGATTGTAATTCTGTTATCGTTTTTTCTTCTCCGTCCCAAATTCCACTTAATCCTCCAGTAATTTCAAAGTACTCTGTGACTAATTTGTCTTCCTGTATTTCTAATTCGATATTTTCCTCACAAAATAACTTTTGAGCATTTTTTATTTTTGTATCTAATAAACCATATACGTTAGAATCTAATTCCATTCGAAAAGGTGACTCTAAATATTTATTATCCAATAAATTTTGGTACCGCTTTAAAAGTGGCTTTACAAATTGTTGATCATGTTCAAAAGTATCCTTTATTTCTTCATCATCCGTATTACATTGAAAGGCGATGTAATGTGATCTTAATTGTTCTTCGATGTCCCAAATTACTTTTGACTGCTCTTTTAACCAATTTTCAAGGTCTAGTTTTGAAGAAATCATTTTATTTAATAAAGTCGAAAGAGTTTTTTCCAATTGTAGTACATTACTAATATCAATCGTATTTACACGTTGCATTATATATCCCTCACTTTTTATTTATTCATAGAGATATTCTATTTATTAATTGTAATTCCCTTGTTAAGTGGGGTAAATGTGAAATAATGTTAAATTTAAATAATTAAAGAAGGTATTTATATGTCAAAGTAAAAAGTTTATCGTAAATGAAAATATATGGAGGGGTGCTGCATGAGAAAGGGAAAGAAGTTACTTGTATTTTTATTTCCACTTGTTTTATCCCGCATTAACGGGCAGTAAGATCCCCACCTCAAAATTCAGCGAAAGAAGTTAGGTGGGGGGATCAACTGCCCGTAAAAGCCCGATTGGTTCAACTAATAATCATTGGGGATGAACAAAACCCCCAATGATTAAAGTTTCACTTTATTATGTGCCTGTGAGAATGAGATTGAAGATGCTAAAAGTGAAGAGTCTATAGTGATGGATATTGCTACAGCCGCGGTAAAGGAGGAATCTTTTTTTAGTGCTGCTATAAGAGATGAAAAAGAAAGAATATTAGATTTAGAGATTGCTGATAGCGAAGATAGTAACGAAATAAAAAATGATATTAATAAAAGATTGGTGATACAAGGTGTAACGTCTTATAAAATCAATATAACTCAAAGAAATAGAGAAGTTGTAAAGGCAGAGAGTAGATGGAATCAAGTTTTTGGACATATATTTGATGACGTATTCAGAAAAAATGGATATGAAGGGTTTAGTATTCAGCAAATAAATTATAAAAAGAATCAACCTGTTACCATTGATATAAAAACTAAGCTTAGCGATGATGAAGTAGGGGCGAGAGAACTTGGACAGAAAATAGAAAAAGAAGTTGAAGGGGTACTTAAAACAGAAGCAGTAAAGAAATGGATTGAAAATGATTCATATGCTATTGGGATTTACGATATAGATGATCGGAAAATTAACTAATTGAGGAATGAATGCTATATGAATAGAGAACCGATGTAATTAAATATAGAATTGCTGGAGGAGGTGTAATATGTATAAGTATTTACATATTTTAAATGACATAGAAAATATGATTCAAAATGGAGAAATAAAAGAAGGGAAGAAATTACCGTCTATACGGTCACTCGTTACGCAATATGAATGTAATAAGGCAACAGTTATACGTGCGCTTCATGAATTAGAAAAGCGTCACATTATATATTCTGTCCCTCAAAGTGGATACTACGTTGTTAAGAAATCTGGGAGTACCATAGAAAATAACGAGATAATTGATTTCGCTTCTTCAGCACCAGATCCAGATGTTTTCCCATATTTAGATTTTCAGCATTGCATTAATAAGGCTATTGATACTTATAAAAATGATTTGTTCGTATACGGAACACCGAAAGGGTTACCATCTTTAATTCCAGTCATTCAAAAACAGTTGGCAAATTATCAAGTGTTCACGAAAGAAGACAATATTTTTATAACGTCAGGTGTGCAGCAGGCGCTTGCTATATTAACTTCTATACCATTTCCGAATGGAAATGAAACTGTATTAATTGAACAGCCAACATATCATCTATATATTGATTATCTAGAAATAAATAAAGTTCCTGTAATCGGTATTAAACGTACGAATGAAGGTATCGATTTGAATGAATTGGAGCAAATATTTCAAACTGGAAAAATAAAATTCTTTTATACGATACCGAGATATCATCATCCGCTTGGAACTTCTTATTCTAAAGATGAGAAAGAAAAAATCGCACTATTGGCTAAGAAATACAATGTATTTATAGTGGAAGATGATTATTTAGCAGATTTAGAAACTGATTCAAAAGCAGATCCGTTATATAGCTTGGATAATTGTAGTCATGTCATATATTTGAAAAGTTATTCGAAGATTATTTTTCCTGGTTTACGGGTTGGAGTTGCAGTCATCCCACCATCCATTGCAAATGCTTTCTATACATACAAAAAGATACTAGATATTGATAGTCCGATGATTTCTCAAGCGGCTTTAGAAATTTATATAAAGAGCGGTATGTTTGAACGTCATAAAAGTAAAATTAATTCTTCCTACTACAATAGATCAATAAAACTAGCAGAAACATTAGAAAAAGTGCAAAATGAAGATCAATCATTATTTACATATAATAGACAAAACACATTTGGAATACACACTTGTTTAGAAATGCAGAAAAACATAGTTACAGAAACACTTATACAAAAATTAGGTGACATGCAAATAAGTGTCGATACTATTGATAAGAATTATATGAGGAATTTTCCTAAAGAAAAACTGTTAAAGTTAAATGTTTCGAATGTAAAAGAAGATAAGATTGAAGAAGGTATTCGTAAAGTAATTGAGGAAATCAACCAATCAAGACACTTGAATTTTCAGTTTAGAAAAGAATAATTTGAATTAGGAGGTTTGTTGTGAGGCGCCAAATAATTCTCTTGTTTGTGTGTGCCGCTATAATAATTGGAGCTATAGTTGTGACTAAATATTATAAAAAAGATGACCAATGCATCGTGGTTGGTAAGTATTCAAGAGGTATTATCGTAGATCAAAATAACGAACCTATATCTAATGTGAAAATATATGAAGATTCAATTGAAGAAAGTAAGGAACGCAGTATTTCAAATGCACAAGGTGAATTTGAAATACTAGATGGGGTTTGTGGTGAGATTGTTTTACAATTAGTTACTCCAGATGGAGAAATCTATACGAGAAAATATGATAGTAAGTATATACCACAAGTAATAGAACTGAGTTATAAAAAGTAAGGGGAATTACATGTAACCATTACAAGGAACTGAGTTTAATTAATATTTTTTAGAGCACTCAATAGCTGAGTGCTCTTTTTATTTATGACATAAGTGTTTAAAATGGAAATAAACTACCAATTAATGATACTCTTAAAGTATAGCTTTTATTTTGAATAGGAGGGCGATGGAGTCTATGGCGGTACGTATAGTCGATGATTTACAGCAATTATCATTGTTACTTATGTTTTTAAGTACACTCATATTTTACAGATACTTAAAGAAGGTTAAACGAGAGAGAAAACTGACTGGCTTTGAATGGACAATGTATTTTGTCACTCAATTTGCGACATTAATTTGGGCAATTACTTATTTTATTAAACACTTAGCTGAATCATAAATACTAATCAATCTAGTTTACTGTTATCTATTTGGGGTATAAATATAGTCCGTATCTAAATCAATGACAACATTGCTAGTGACGTCTTCTTGTAGTAACTTTGGATTTTTTTTGTAATAATATCGTACACAAAATAAGCGTAGCAGATCCTCATTAGATATCTCTTCATTTCTTACATTTAAATACATCGTTATTAATTCGTTAATAGAACAGTTACGGCCAATAACATACTCGTTTATTCTATATCCATCAAATTCAATTATCATGTTATCACTGTTGGGTGCTAGCCAACGTTATAGCTTTAATTTTGGATGAATCTATTATACATTGTTTGAAATTTAGTGAGAATATATTTTTATAAAGTGAGAGGATATGAATGGAACAGTATAAGTTAGTTTTAGAAGGTGCGAAACAACTTAAGTGGGAACCGGGTAAAATTAGATCCGTACAGGACGATGAAATTATTGTTAAAACAATTGCAGGAGCTATAAGCATTGGGGCCGAGTTACCACAGTATAATGGATCCGATGTTACGGATACGAATCCTTTTTATCCAAGAAAAACTGGATATGAAAGTTATGGTGAAGTGATTGAAGTTGGTAATAAAGTAACACATGTAAACGTAGGCGATAAAGTAGTTTTTTTATGGACATGAAACAATAGGGATAGTTAAGGGGCATAAAGTAATTCGAGTGCCTAGTTCTATACAACCTAAAGTTGCTTTATTATCTATTCTTTCGTGTGATGCCGCTAAAGGAGTATTGAAACTAAACCCGCAACAGGATGAAAAAGTACTTATAACTGGAATGGGAGTTATTGGTTTACTCGCTTGTTATTTCTTAAAATACTATGTAGGCGTTGAGCACGTGGATGTTGTTGAGCCTAATAAAAATAGAAGAGATTTTGCAAAGAATTTTGGTGCGAAAAACATATATGATTCAGAAGAAAAAATAATAGAAACATATAATTATGGTTTCGAATGTTCTGCTACAAATAGTGGATTTCATGCATTGCAAAAAGCTCTTAAAACTAATGGACAAATATGTATACTTTCTGATGGTAATAATGAGATTATTGCATCAGACGGGATAAGCTCGTTTATACATGTTGAAGATGCTGCAAGAGCTACTATGCTAGCCCTTAATTGGCCTTCAGGAATCGTAAATATTGTAGATAATTATCCAGCAACTAGTAAAGAATGGTTACCAATATATGCAGCAGCGATAGGGGCACCTCAGCCTAAAGTTCAAGATGGGAAAAATAGTTGGGAAAGAGGAGCTTCCAATAATAAGGCACGTAAAGAGTATGGTTGGATACCTTTATTTCCATCATGGTCTGAAGGATTTAACAACTTAATAGGTAAGTAAAACACACCTTTAATGGGAATGATAGTAAAATACACCATTAAAGGATTGGGTAGTTATGAATATAATTTTGGAAAGTATTATATTAACTTTTACTGGAATAATTGTTTTGAAAATGACAGGTAGTACATCTGCCAGCCAAATGACAAGAGCTGAAATCATTATAGTTGTATCAATTGGCCGTATTATTGTAGAACCTGTATTAAGTAGAAAAGTAGTCCCATCTATATTTGCGGCTATCATATTTGCAAGCATATTACTTATCATTCATTTCTTTGAATTGAAATCAAGGAAGGTGGAACAATTCCTAAATGGAAGTAGCATTATAATTGTTGAAAACGGAGAGATTGTAAAAGAGAATTTGATGCAGGCAAAAATGTCGGAACAACAACTTTATATGCAATTAAGAGAAAAAGGGATTCATGACGTAAAGAGTTTACAGCAAGTTACAGCGGAACCGAATGGGCGTATTGGTTATCAATTAATAAAAGAAGCACAACCAATAACTTTAGAAATGTTAGAAAAAGTATTAGATCGGTACAATATAAAAAGATAATTTCTCATGAGAAACAGCCAATACTACCATAAAAATATTGGCTGTTTTTTTATTTTCTATAAACGTAAGGATTAATAAAATAGGGTAGATTTTTAACCAATCTTTATATTAGATATAGGCTTATTATTATGCTATATTCAATGGAGCTACGATGACTAAGGTAAGTGGTATGAGTAGAAGAAAAAACTGTATAGCAAATACAAAAATGCTTTTAATTTGATACTAAAAATGGATTGAAAATAAGGAGATAGATACATAATGGAATTTTGGGAATCAAGTTTTATTGAAAAACAAACGATGTGGGGATTTGAACCTACAGAATCTGCAATTTGTACAAAAGATTTTTTCCTTGAAAAGAACGTTAAGGATATATTAGTTCCTGGTATTGGATATGGAAGAAATGCAAAGGTTTTTATCGATAATGGTATAAATGTAACAGGTATTGAGATTTCAAAAACAGCCATTAATTTAGCAATGCAAAATGGCCTAGAAGATATTAGTATCTATCACGGTTCGGTAAATGAGATGCCTTTTGATAACAAATCATATGAGGGTATATATAGTCATGCACTTCTACATTTGTTGAATAAGCAAGAGAGAGAGCAATTTATTAAAGGTTGTTATAATCAGCTAAAACCAGGTGGATATATGGTTTTCACAACTGTTTCTCAAAAAGCCCCAATGTTTGGGAAGGGGAAACAGTTGGATAAAGACTATTTCGAAATAATGGAAGGCGTAAAAATGTTCTTCTATAATTCTGAATCTATAAAACGAGATTTTAATAAATATGGACTAGTACAAGTTTCCGAAATTGATGAACCAAATAAGAACATGGAGAATAAACCTTCAATAAATTTCTTAATGATAAAATGCCAGAAAGAACTATAAATAAAAGTTTTTAAATATTTCTAAAGATATTTATATATTGATTATGCACAAATATAAAGGACAAGCATATAGTATAAATACCTCTTAACTTTAAGTAACCTTAACTTTCGTTAATAGGGTATCTCAAAATCCCCGAAAAGAGCACTTGCGGAAACAAGTGCTCTTTTATTTGGAATTTTAAACCATAAATATTGCATAAAATGTTAAACTTGAAAAGAGTACTTTTTTTTATTTAAAACTGTAGTATATGAATGGAGTGTTATTGAATGCAAACAAGAAAAGCATATCTATATGTATTTGACACGATGTCTGATTGGGAATACGGACATTTAATTGCTGAACTTAATACAGGAAGATATTTCAAAAAAGATGTAGCGCCTTTTAAAGTAGTAACAGTTGGAATAAATAAAGAAACGATTATTTCAATGGGGGGCTTGAATATAAAGCCGGATATTTCCCTAGATGAATGTATCCTTGAGAGTAACGATCTATTAATTTTACCTGGAGGGAATACTTGGAGTGAAGAAATACATAAACCTATTTTGAAAAAAGTTGGTGAAGCCTTAAGGCTTGGTACAATTGTGGCTGCCATTTGCGGTGCAACTATAGGTCTTGCAAATTACGGTTACTTGGATTCTATAAATCACACAAGTAATAATTTAGATTATATGAAAATGGTTTGTCCTACTTATAAAGGAGAAAATTTTTATGAAGTAGGACCTGTAGCATCCAGTGAAAATCTTATTACTGCATCGGGTGTAGCACCTCTAGAATTTGCCATGGAAGTATTAAGGAAATTAGATGTATTTGCGCCGGATACACTTCATTCATGGTATAAATTGAATGAGACTCATGAAGTGGAATATTTCTTCCAGTTAATGAATTCAATTAATAGCTGAGTAGTATTTCGAATGAAAATTATATTTTAGATGATGCGAAAACTAATAACAAAATAAAAGGTAAGGGTATTCCTATGAATATATGAGGAAATATTCTTACTTTTTATAGTGTTATTTCTGAACGACAAACGTAATGGCATTTGTTTTTAATTGAACGTGTCTTTCATTACGAACTATATTATAAGCTAATTCCTTTATTTCAACTTTTAGTTTTTTCCATTCTTTATAAATGCTTTTTAAAGCACTTATCATTTCTTCGGTTGAAAGATTAATTTCAATTAAAGCTTCTAATTCTTCATTCGTTATTGAATCAATTTCTTGTATGTTAGAGTTAATAATTAAACAATTAATACCGCCGTTTTTTGTACCTCTTTTCATAGATTGGAGTACATTTTTAAAATCTTCTTCTGATTTGACATGTTCCAAACTTGATACTGCAACGATATAGTCATAAGTATTAGATCTAATATGATAGTTTTCAATTGCTGCTTGTTCTGTTTTTATAACCTCGAATACGTCATGTTCTTTGCTATAAATTTGTAGCTTTGTTAAAGCGGAATCAAGTAAATCAACACATGTAACAGTTCCGCTAGCATTTTTAATCTTTTGTGCAATTGGAATGCTATTTCTACCGACGCCAGAGCCAAGATCAAGCACTTGTAATTTGTTTTTCTCTTCAAAGTAGTCCATTAAATCCATAACTGTTTTAACCGGCTTGTGAAGCCAAGATCCAGTTTCAAATAGTTTATATTGTTCATAGCAAAGATCGTGATATTCCTTTTCTTCTTGTCTTATGTAATCGATACGGTTCATATTGTGTCAGTTCCAATATTTTCATTACAAAATGAATAGGTGGGGCAGCCTTTAACATTTGTTTGAATTCGAAAAATACCACCAGCATGTGGATACTGTTTTAATTCGTCATCCGTCATTCTTGTTCTGGCTGTTGTAACATATAAATCAGTTAAGTTAGGCCCACCAAACGTACATGATGTTACATATAACGCAGGAATTGGAATACTTAATATTTGTTCTCCAGTAGAGGGATTCCATCTAGTTATTTTTGAACCTCCCCAATGTGCAATCCATAAACAACCTTCTTCGTCAATTGTCATACCATCAGGTAGACCGTCATTTTCAGAGAAAATGATTACATCACTTGGATTATGAATTTCTCCAGTACGTATATTATATTGATAGCGAACCACTTTTTTAGTAGGTGTATCTATAAAGTAAAGGTATGTATGATTAGGTGACCAAGCCATTCCGTTTGAAGTATTTACATGTGAAATTTTTTTCTCTACACTCAAATTATTATGTAAACAATATAAGGAACCTGCAGCATTAATACCGTATGTATCTGTAGTACCTGCCCAGAAACGACCAGCGGGATCACATTTTCCATCGTTAAAACGATTTTCTATTAAATGTTGTTCGGGGTCAAAAATATGTGTCAGTTTTTCTGTATTTACATTAATAGAATAAAAGCCGTTTTCCATAGCTAAGAGTAGTACATCCTCTAAATATGGAACAACACAGCCAATTTGTTGATTGAGAGCAATTACTCGGTTCGTATTAGCGGTAGGATTGTATATGCATAATTTTCTCTCCATAATATCAACCCAATATAAAAGTTGCTTTTTTTCATTCCAACATGGTCCTTCAGCTAAACTTGCTTTAGCATCTAAAACTAATTCTATATTACTGAACAAGATGTTCACCTCGCGTTATAAGATATTAATATAATTCGATAAGAATAGAGGTAAACCTTTTAGTCAAAGGATATTAAAATTTATAATGTAGAAAAATGACCTTCTCACAAGTGATTAAAAAAGTGTATAAACAAGGAGAGGAAAATGCATATGATGTTTTATGAAATTGTTTGCTTTTCTTGTAAGAATATATTTCGTGTTTACGAAGGTAGTGAAAAATATAAGCGATTTAAAGAGAAACCAAAAGGGGCATATTGTTGTGATGAGTGTAGCCACAAAATTCAATTAGAAGCGATAAAGAATTTTTTTAGATAATTTTACGATTTCGATTGGGAAAAGTTTGACAATAAAAGTGTTATAAATTATCATATTAAAAAACTAATATTTAAGGCATAGAAGAGAAGAGTAGTTAAGAAAGAATACGTACAGAGAGCTCTGGTAGCTGAGAAAGAGCGGTATACATCTTAACGAAAAAAGACTTGGAGCTGCGCAAGGAACTAATTTATTTAGGGATGGTGCGACGGGTTCTCCCGTTATAGAGATAGGGTATAAGCATATTTTGCCGTACCTGAAGAGGTTAGTATGGTGACATATTAACAAACTGAGGTGGTACCGCGAAGCTAACAACTCTCGTCCTCAAGATGAATAATCTTGGGGGTGAGAGTTTTTTTTGTTGCATAAAACTGGAAATTAGAAAACAAAAAAATAATTGAGGTGAGTAATATATGCATTGGGCGTATGAAGTAGCACATGAATTAATTAGGAAACATCCAAATAAAGAAACGTTTGTTTGTGCATCTGGAATTAGTCCGTCAGGTTCTGTTCATATTGGGAACTTTCGTGAAATCGTAACGACTTATTTCGTAGTAAGAGCACTTCAAGATTTAGGGAAAAAGACTCGTTTTATATTTTCGTGGGATGATTATGATAGGTTTAGAAAAGTTCCAAAAAATATTGATCCATCTTTTGCAAAGTATATTGGTATGCCATACTGTGATATTCCAGATCCGTATGGATGTCATAACTCGTATGCGGAGCATTTTGAAAAAGAGTTTGAAAAATCGCTTCAAGCATTTGGAATTGGAGTGGAATTTATTTATCAACATGATGAATATAGAAGCGGAAGGTATAACGAAAATATATTAGAGGCTTTGTATAAACGAAAAGATATATATGATATTTTAATGGATTTTAAAACTGGAGAGTGTAGTGAAGAAGAGCGAGAGAGCTTTTATCCAGCTACATTATATTGTGAGAGGTGCGGGAAAGATACAACAACTATTACACATTTTGATGAAGTATTAAAAACAATCCGGTATGAATGTGAATGCGGAAATGAAAAAGAGTTATCCGTATTAAATACAAATAAAATGAAACTAAATTGGAAAATCGATTGGCCGATGAGATGGATGATAGAGGAGGTTGTTTTTGAGCCGGGTGGCAGAGACCATTCATCAGAAACGGGTAGTTATAATGTATCAAAAGAAATTGCAAGGAAAATATTCAATCGTGAAGCTCCTCATTATGTTGCTTATGATTTTATTGGAATTAAAGGCAATCATGAAAAAATGTCTAGTTCTTCAGGAAATAGTATTACACCTAGTGAGTTGTTAAAAGTGTATTTACCAGAAGTAATTCTGTTTATGTTTGCAAAATATAGACCAAACGCAGCTTTTCATATCGGTCTTGATGAAGATGTGATTCGCAATTATACAGAATATGAGCGATTGAAAGATAGTTATGAAAATAAAACGCTCAAAAATGAAGATTTACTTGATGCAATTAAACTTTCTAGAGTTACTATCGGGTTTAAAGAATATCCGAAATTTAATCAAGTAGCAGGAACGTTACCATTATTAAATTTTGATTCAACTATTTTACAGGGGATATTAAAGAAAATAGATAGGAGCTATGCATTAGATGAAATGAGAGCGGTGAGTAATCGCACAGAGTATTGGATAAGAAATTTTCAATCTGAAAAATTAATTGCGGTAAATCAAGAGAGAAATACAGAGTTTTACAACACATTGGATGAAAGACAGAAAGAATGGTTAGTAGAAGTTTGCGATATACTTCGTTCTAACAAAGATTACTCTCACTTAATGGAGCAATTATATGCGATTTGTCATCATGAAAATAAAAAAATAATGAAAGAAAATCAAAAACAATTATTCACTATTATATATAAGCTCATTATGAATCAATCAAATGGTCCTCGTATACCATTATTAATACATGTAGTAGGCATAGAAAATTTCATCACACTATTAGATTTCTAAAACACAGTTAAAAGCAACGCAAGTACCAAAATTTCTAAGTACTTGCGTTGCAAATTTTACTATCGTGAATACATTTTCGGACATTCATCACCACTTGGTTCATAAAAACAATGGCTTTTAAACTGTCCTACAAATGGCTGATTATACCATTCAGGCGGACAAGCTCCAACTGGACGGAAATACCAAAGAGCCCATCGTGCAGGCCAGCGCCATTGACCTTGTAAAACTTTTCGTGCGATTTCTTTTTCTGATTCACGAGCGCGTTGATAAAAATATCCATATTGTACTGCTTCAAATCCGCCGGGGCTTTGATATACAGCGTCTCGTACGGTACGGAGTTGTTTAAAATCTAAGCAATCACAAAATACACGGTTTACTACAACGCATCCAACTAACTCCTCACCTTGGCGACCTTCGCCTTCAGCTTCAGCACGAATTAATCGAGCTAGTAAATCAACATCACTTTCGTTGTATGGAATAAGGGGCATAGTGATACCACCTTTCTGTTATAGTAAAGAGTGTATGTTATAAAACAATCTGCGTGCTTTTTTACATGAAAATAACATTTAATTTTAAGAGGAGCTTGTATAAAAAAAGCTAATTAGTAATAGTAGATAAATATAAAAGGGAGAGGTATTATGTATCGAATTCATAAAGACCATATCATTTACTCAATGTCACCAGAAAATAAGCCGTGTATGGAAGTAGAAATTGGGAGCAGTCTTGTATTTGAAACATATGATTGCTTTGAAAATCAAATCGATTCTGAAGATGTTGTGTTACAAGAATTAGATTGGAACCGAATTAATCCAGCGACTGGACCTGTATATGTTAAAGGAGCAGAACCTGGCGATATATTAGTCGTAACGATTGAAAAAATTGAAATTGCAGAGCAGGGCGTTTTAACTACAGGTGCAAACCTTGGTGTAATGGGTGATGAGTTAAATGAAAATACAGTGAAAATTGTCCCAATACATAATGAATATGTTTTGTTTTCAAGTGAACTACAAATCCCGATTAATCCAATGATTGGGGTAATTGGTACTGCACCGAAAGAAGAGAGCATTTCATGTGGCACACCGCATGATCACGGCGGGAATATGGACTGTAAAGAAATTAAAGAAGGAACAACACTACTACTACCAGTTAATGTCCCAGGAGCACTATTAGCATTAGGTGATTTACACGCAGCAATGGGTGATGGTGAAATTGGTGTTAGTGGTGTAGAGGTTGCTGGTGAGGTAACGGTAACAGTTCAAACGATAAAAGGAAAACAATGGCCATTACCAATGGCTATTCAAAAAGAAAAAATGATGACGATTGCTTCAGAGAAATTGTTAGATGATGCAGCAAATCGTGCTGTACGTAATATGGTGACATTTTTACATGAAGAATTAGCAATGTCTAAAGCTGATGCAACGCTTTTATTATCGGCAGCAGGTAATTTAAAAGTTTGCCAAGTTGTGGATCCGCTGAAAACAGCGCGTATGGAACTAGGAATGGATTATGTGGAGAAACTAGGATTTACTTTTAGTAAATTTCATATTAAATAGATAAGGGACGAAAAAGGATACTTTCGTATAAAAGCATCCTTTTTTTAATTTACTGATTTTGTGAAAAGAGGTAGTATTTATTTTATATAAGTATATTTGAGATTGTGGATTAAAAAGGAGTTCAATAATGGTCAAAATTATGATTGTAGAAGACGATATGAAAATTGCAGAACTATTATCGACACATGTTGCGAAATATGGTTATCAAGGAGTTATTGTATCGGACTTTCAAAATGTATTAAACATTTTTTTAGAAGAACAACCAGAGTTAGTTTTATTAGATATTAATTTACCGAGTTTTGATGGGTACTTTTGGTGTCGTCAAATTCGCGGAGTTTCAACATGTCCGATACTATTCATTTCGGCCCGTGAAGGCACGATGGATCAAGTTATGGCGTTAGAAAACGGTGGCGATGATTTTATTCCGAAGCCTTTTCATTATGAAGTTGTAGTGGCGAAAATTCGTAGTCATTTAAGACGTGCATATGGAGATTATGCACCGAAACTAGAAGAGCGAATGATTGAGCAACAAGGCCTTTGTTTATATCCTGAAAGGCTTGTATTGAAACTTAGAAACGACGAAATTGATATAACGAGAAACGAAGCTATTTTATTAGAGACATTAATGAAAAATTATCCGCGTGTTGTGAGTAGAGAAGTGTTACTTAATAAATTATGGGATAGTGAATCTTATGTTGATGATAATACATTAAGTGTAAATACAACACGTGTGCGTAAAAAGTTACAAACGTTACATATAGAAGGTGCGATTGAAACGATTCGTAGTGTTGGATATAGATTGCACATTACTTGGGATAATGGTATAGAAAAATGATAAGGTTGTTTATACGTGATCATATACCAGTTATTTGCTTTACCATAATTCAACTACTAGCTATATTTCTCGTATATTGGTTTGATGGGCATAATCATATTACAACGGCGTTATACGCAATGTTTCTAGGTGTTTTCTTTATGGGAAGTTATTTAGTGTTTCGTTATTTTACACATCGTTCTTTTTATGAGCGCCTAGCAAACCCGATGCAATCTTTAGATGAATCTGTTCAAAAATCTGATTTTGCAGCTGTATCGGCTGCTCTTCAAGAACTACTTGAGGTGCAATATCGACATTATCAAAATCAGCTGCAAATACAAGAGAGAAAAAATAATGACCATTTAACCTTTATGAATCAGTGGATCCATCAAATGAAAACACCTTTATCTGTAATAGAATTAATTACACAGGATGAAGTAGATTCACGTTTTGAAAGTATAAATGAGGAAACAGACCGATTAAAAAAGGGATTGGAAATGGCTCTATATGTCGCACGATTAGAAGCGTTCACACAAGATTTTTATGTAGAAAGGGTACAACTACATAAAATAGTGAATGATTCGGTACATGAACATAAACGTTTCTTTATACGGAATTTTGTATATCCAGAGCTTGAAATTGATAAGGACATTACTGTAGAAAGTGATGTGAAATGGTTAAAGTTTTTAATCGGACAAATACTATCGAATGCGATTAAGTATTCATCAGGTAGTAGAGAAAAGATTAAAATGAAAGCTTGTAAGGAAGGTAATACCGTTATACTTGAAATTGCTGATAATGGCGTAGGTATACCGAAGCAAGATTTACCAAGAGTATTCAAACCTTTCTTTACAGGAGAAAACGGTAGAGATTTTAAAGAATCAACAGGAATGGGGCTATATCTTGTATATGAAATTACAAAACAATTAGGACATAGTGTGGAAATCCATTCAGAAGTTGGTAAAGGTACGGTAGTGCGAGTAATATTTTTTAATGTGTAAAAAGTAATCAAGGCTAAAGAACTTTGGAGATAAGTTTTTTAGCCTTGTTTTGTACCCTTGATAACATTGGAGAATGAAATATTCTATAGATAAGAGAGGCAAAATGAACCCAATAAGAATAAATGTAAGACTACATACATGAACCATTTTTTATAATAAAAATAGAATCTTATAGAAGTTGCGAATGATAGGAGGCTTGAAATGGATATTCGTAAAATGAAATATTTCATAACGGTGGCAGAAGAATTAAACTTTAGTCGTGCAGCAGAGCGTCTTATGATGGCACAACCGCCTTTAAGTCAAGAAATTCGAAAATTGGAAGAAGAATTAGGAGTTCAACTTTTTCACCGGACAAAAAGGATGGTTGAGCTTACCGAGGCGGGGAAAGTCTTTTTAGAAGGTGCTAGGCAAACATTACTTCAAGTAGATAGAACGATTAAAGAAACACAGCTTGCAGATGAAGGGAAAATCGGGCATTTAATCATCGGTTTTGTCGATTCTACAGAAACAGTTATAGGCATATTAAAAACATTTCGAGAACGTTTTCCAAAAATTCAGCTCATATTACGTGAGATGACAACAGACCAACAAATAAAAGCGCTTTACGAAAAACAAATTCATATTGGATTTATTCGTTCGGAGCAAAATAATGAAATATTATCTTCTGAAGTTTGTTCTGAAGAGTGTTTAAAGTTGGTTTTGCATGAAAATCACCCTTTCGTTTCGTTACCTAATATTTCAATCAAATCATTAGTGGAGGAACCATTCATTTTATTTCCTCGTCATTTCGGTACAAATTTTTATGATTTAATTATTAGTTACTTTTGGAAATATGGGGTAAGTTTAAATATTGTTCAAGAAGCAGTTCAAATGCAAACGATTGTAAACTTAGTTGCAGCTGGAATGGGGATTTCTGTCGTTCCATCCTCGGTGGAAAGCTATAAAAAATCAGGAGTGATGTATAAAGATATTCTAGAAAATACACCGGAAATAAATTTATATGCTGGATGGAGGAAGGATGAAAAGTCTGTCGTGTTAAAGAACTTTTTAACAGTTGTTAGAGAGGTTTATATGACTTCCCACAGCCCATCTTTATAGGATGGGCTGTGGGAAGTTGGCAAGGGGTGTTTATTTATAGATAAAACTTACTCATGATTCAACCTGTTTTACTAGTATCATACTCAGCGAAACCTTTTAATACACTGTCAATCTGATCCATAATTTCAGGTTGCAATTTAACACTAGAAGCAATTACATTTTCTCTTATTTGTTCCGGATTTGAAGCACCAATAATTGCAGAAGAAACAGCTGGATTTTGTAATACCCAAGCAACTGCGAGTTGAGATAAGGTAAGGTTAATTTCTTGTGCGATAGGTTTAATTTCCTGGATAGCGGTAAGCACATCATCACTCATCCAACGTTGCACGAGTTTGTCAAAAAACGGTTTTCCAGCATCGGAGTTAGCACGCGATTGATTCGGTAATGGTTTACCAGGTTGATATTTTCCTGTAAGAATACCTTGTGCAAGTGGCGACCATACGATTTGGCCAAGTCCCTCACGTTGACATGTTGGAATCACATCAGTTTCAATAACTCGCCATAACATCGAATATTGAGGTTGGCTAGCGATAAATGGAATGTTCAATTCGCGTGCAAGTGCTGCACCACGGGTAATTTGTTCTGATGTCCATTCGCTTACGCCTAAATAGAGAACCTTACCTTGTCTTACAAGATCTGAGAAAGCTAACATTGTTTCCTCAAGAGGAGTTGTTATATCAAATCTATGTGCATAATAAATATCGATATAGTCTGTCTGTAATCGTTTTAACGATGCATTACAATTTTCTATAATATGTTTTCTTGATAATCCACGATCATTTTTTCCAGGACCGGTCGGATGGCATACTTTTGTACATAGTTCTATACTTTCTCGGCGTATACCTTGCAAAGATCGGCCAAGTACTTCCTCAGCTATCGTGTCCGAATAAACATCAGCAGTATCGAACGTTGTAATTCCAACATCTAGTGCGGCTTTTACACAATCATTTGCAGTATCTTCGTTTACTTTTCCACCATGGTTTATCCAGTTCCCGTATGCGATTTTACTTACTGTTAATCCACTGTTTCCTAGTTTACTAAATTCCATTGTAGAACCACCCCTTAAAAATGATACCTTTATTATAAGAACTGAAATTTAGTATGTATAATATATGATTTATGATGAATTTATATAAAATTTATATAAGAGGGAATGCTTACAATTTTATTGCTAGGGAAAGCTAAAGCAAGTAGTACAACAAATGTGGCTGATACTTGTTCGATATGAAGTGAAGAAATAATGAATAGACCTTAAAAGAAAGCAATCTTTTTTAGCAGCACAAATAATTGCATTTACTCATACAGTACTATTATGGTACAATATGGTTACTAATGAGGGAAAGGAATGATGGGTGGACAATGATTAACTAATCTTATTTTTAAATGTTGAAATTCAATAAATTTCAATTTCTAAAAAATAGGATTAGTCTGCCCGATTTCCATACAACGGTATTGCTATTTATGTTGCGTAATAGCTTATTTGGGTGTAAATATTTTAACGACTAATCCTGCCAAATTTATTTGGGAGGATTTTTTTATTCTCCCTTAATGAAAGGGATCGGTATTATGAAAGAACTATTAAAATTAAATGATGTTTATGTTGAAATAAAAGAAAATATGTTGTTAGAGAAAATGAATGTGACAGTAAAACAAGGGGATGTTATCGGACTAATTGGTAAAAACGGTGCTGGTAAATCAACGTTACTTCAATTAATAAATGGAAAGATTGAGCCTTCAAAAGGGATTGTTGAATGGCAGCAAATGAATATGACAACCGCATATGTTGAGCAAGAAATAGAATCTTTTATTAGTAACGATGTAATTGCAAAAGAAGCAGAACTGCTTGCGAAATGGGGCGTGCCAACGAACGATTTTCATACTTTAAGTGGTGGTGAAAAGTTAAAAATTCGATTAGCAAAAGGATTTGCTAAAAATCCTAATGTCTTAATATTAGACGAACCGACAAATCATTTAGATGAAATGAGTACGGAATTTCTCATTAAACAAATAAAAAATATGAAAGGTACAGTTATCGTTGTATCGCATGATCGATATTTTTTAGATGTTGTTGCAACAAAAATATGGTCAATTGAGGACAAAAAATTAATTGACCATAGTGGTAATTATACAAGCTACATGAAAGCACGTGAGCAAAGAAGGAAGTCGCAGCAGCGAGAATATGAAAAGCAGCAAAAAAAGATAGAACAAGTAGAAACACATATAAAAGAATTAAGTTCATGGTCACAAAAGGCACACGCGCAGTCTACAAAACAAGAAAGTTTTAAAGAGTTTTATCGTGTAAAAGCGAAACGAATGGATGCGCAAGTGAAGTCAAAAAGAAAACGTCTCGAAAAAGAGCTGGAGAAAACGAAAGTAGAACGTGTGAAAGAAGAGTATTCAATTGAGTTCTCTATTCAAGCGAGTAAAAAAGTAGGAAAACGCTTTTTAGAAGTAAAGCAATTAAAAAAAGAATTTAATGGAAAAGCATTATTTGAAAACGTTAATTTTACAATTCAGCACGGTGAGAAAGTTGCAATTGTTGGACCAAACGGTAGCGGGAAAACAACATTACTGAAGATGATTATGGGAGCGGAAACTGCTGAAGGAGAAATATGGATTTCACCATCTGCAAACATCGGTTATTTAACACAAGAGGTTTTTGATTTGCCACTGGACAAAACGCCAGAAGATTTATTTTTTAAAGAGACGTTTGAAGAAAGAGGAAAAGTCCAAAATTTAATGAAACATTTAGGGTTCCAAGCTTCTCAATGGAAAGAGCCGATTGAGCATATGAGTATGGGAGAAAGAGTAAAATGTAAGCTAATGGCTTATATTTTAGATAAAAAAGATGTACTCATTTTAGATGAACCGACGAATCACTTGGATCTACCTTCACGTGAACAACTTGAAAATACATTAGCTGAGTATAACGGAACATTAATAATTGTTTCTCACGATCGATATTTTCTAGAGAAAACAACTAACATAAAACTCGTGTTTTTAAACAATACGATACAAAAGCAGCTAGAAGAACCTACTAAAACAAGAGATAATATTGAAGAGCTACGTTTAACGTTAGAAACAGAGAGACAAGAAGTATTAGGGAAATTAAGCTTTTTAACTTCTAACGACAAAGAATATAAAGAACTTGATGAACGATTTATAGAACTTACGAAGCAGATAAAGGCGTTATAACGTAAGTAAGGGGAATTAACATGGGAGAAGAGAGTTCAACTAAGTTATTTAGAATAGATTGTGGAGATATATACTTGCAAGGGTTTATGGTCAAAGATGCAGAAAGTATTTATAAAATAGCCAATCAACCGGAAATAGAAAAGTTTTTACCAGACTGGAAATCGACGAAAGAACAAAGGGTGGATTGGATTGCAAATTATGAAATACCAGCAAACAAAGCATTTCTTGAGGCAGTGAAAACTACGAATAACATAGATAATCATATGTTAAAGCTAGGAATATTTAAGGAAGCTACAAATGAATGCATTGGATGGTGCTGCACAGGCATGAAAGAAGAACTCCCTTCACCAAACAGAGAGATAATGTATGCTATCTCAAATAAACATCAAAATCATGGCTATGCTACAAAAGCGACTAAAGGCTTAATTGACTATTTGTTTAAAGAAACAAATTTAATTGTCCTTAACGCAATTACTTTAATTAACAATGTACCATCAAATAAAGTTATTAAAAAATGCGGGTTTACTTATTTGAGTGAACACAAGATAGCAAATCAACTATATAATCATTATGTATTGAGTAAATCTGAATGGATAAAAAATATTGTGCAGTAAAAGGAATTAATACGAAATCATAAAAAAGCTTAGAGCTAAAACTCTAAGCTTTTTTATATTCATTTTATCCCGCATAGGTACCTTAATCTTTATCATTCACGAATGTTTACACATTTTAGTAATAAGTAAAAAAGGGGATATTAGCTTAACATTTAGTAAAAGGTTTTTTGGGCTAAATACAAATGCAGTCTTATCCAAAACGAGATTTTGGGTCTTTATGAGCTTGCCTATTATTGTATTATCAGTAGTACCTGCCATGATGTCGTTCTTTGTATCAGGAAATATTAAATCAATTTTATTATTTATATGTTGGATAAACACATTCATTTCCGCCTCAGATATTTACAATTCGTTTTTGATTGCAATGAAACCGAAGCACTCATTTTTTTTGCAGAGGTTATTATAAAGTGAAATAGTATTTAATGGGTAACTCAAATATGCTTTAACTACATACAGCAGTTAAAATATAATATTTGAAAGTAAAAAGACCGATAAAAATCGGTCTTTTCATATTAATAAAATTAAGATTAGAAAATAGCATTGTAATTCAAACCAATATGCAAATATTATAAGATAGATATGCTTTGTTTATAGATTGAAAATAGGTTTATTATCAGTTTTTTTAGAAATCTTACAAGCGTGTAAGATAAATGAAAGATGAATCAATATGAGCTGTAAGACAATTCATTTACACTCTATAGTGAGCGGTGGAAATGAAGGGAGAATATAAATGGAAATTTTGCAGGCAAATAGTATTAGTAAAGTATATAGAGGGAAAGTACCTTTTAAAGCATTAGTAGATATTGATTTATCAATTCAAGAAGGTGAATTTGTAGGAATTATGGGCCCGTCAGGTAGTGGGAAAACAACGTTATTAAATATGGTATCTACTATTGATTCTCCATCATCGGGAGAAATATTTATTAATGGTACAAATCCTTTCCAATTATCATCAGAAGAATTAGCGTTATTCCGCAGAAAACAATTAGGATTTGTTTTCCAATCATTTAATCTTCTTAGCACACTTACTGTAAAAGAAAACATCGTATTGCCGATGACTTTAGATGGTGTTTCTGTGCAAGATATGAACAAACGAGTGGAAGAGATTGCACAGAAATTAAACATTACAGATATATTGAGTAAAAGAACGTTTGAAATATCAGGGGGACAAGCTCAAAGAACAGCAATTGCTCGTGCGATCGTTCATAAGCCGCAATTGTTACTTGCAGATGAACCAACAGGGAATTTAGACTCTAAATCTTCAAATGATGTAATGGAGATGCTTGATACTCTAAATAAAGAAGAAAAAGCAACGATGATGTTAGTTACACATGATCCGTATGCAGCGAGCTTTTGCAGCCGAGTAATCTTTATTAAAGATGGTCAACTATATAACGAAATTTATTGTGGTGAAAGTAGGCAAACTTTTTATCAAAAGATTATGGATGTCCTTTCTTTGTTAGGAGGGAAAAGGCATGACTTTTCGTCAGTTCGCATTTAATAATATTTTTCGCAATAAGCGTACATATGCTGGCCATTTTTTAAGTAGTGCATTTTCTATTATGATTTTCTTTACGTATGCTCTTTTATTATTTCATCCTGATTTACAAGGTGAGTTGAAATCGACAAGTGCAACAATAAGTGCATTTGGTACATTGGGATTTTCAGTTTCGCAAGGATTGATTTTTGTATTTTCATTTTTCTTCATTCTATATTCAGTTAGTTCGTTTTTAAAGACGCGTAAGAAAGAATTTGGTATTTTAATGATGCAAGGTATGTCAATGAGACAGCTTAAGAAATTATTATTAATTGAAAATATGTTGATTGGACTTGGTTCAATTTGTATAGGGATTTTCATTGGACTCATATTTTCTAAACTAGTCTTATTGATAAGTGCAAGTGTATTAATGATTAATAATGGTTTACCTTTTTATATACCAGTGCAGGCTGTATTATTAACAGTTATTACATTTCTTTTCTTGTTTTTAATTGTTTCATTATTTACATTTAAAATGATAAAAGTAACGGAACTTGTGGAACTTATTCGAGCAGAGGAAAAGCCAAAACCTGAACCGAAATCTTCAGTTTTATTATCGATACTTTCTTTAATTAGTATAGGGTATGGATATTTTTCAGTATTTCGCTTCATACCAAGTACCAATTTTATTACGCTTGGAATAGGTGTGCTTCTAGTAATTATAGGAACGTACTTTTTATATACACAGTGTAGCGTGTATATACTGCATCTTGCTAAAAGGAGAGAATCTTTCTTTTTAAAGAGAACAAATATATTAACATTTTCTGAATTAATTTACCGTATGAAAGATAATGCAACGATGTTTTTT
Source organism: Bacillus sp. AFS012607 (assembly GCF_002558005.1). NCBI lineage: Bacteria > Bacillati > Bacillota > Bacilli > Caryophanales > Bacillaceae > Bacillus > Bacillus sp. AFS012607. The sequence continues at coordinate 13,373 of NZ_NTVM01000045.1, read as the reverse complement.
ATAGTATCTATAGTTTCAGCAGTTGCATTTACAGCAATTGGTACAACAGCCGCAATTGGAAATAGGGATTTGGTAAGGATGACAAATCCGTATACATTTTTGTATGGAAGTTTTGAAAATGACAAAGTATTGAATAAAAATCTTTCTATTATAAAAAAACACCTTTCTGATGCTAATATTCCGTATCGAATGGCTTCATCTTCATATATATACACAGAAAATGGCGTAAATGTAATGAAGTTAAGTGAATACAACGATCTTGCTAAAGCACTAGGCTATCAACAAGAAACAATTGAAAAAGAAGATGAAATTTTATTAATTCCTGGAGTCGTATCACAAAAACAAGAATTTAAAAATGGCGAGTATAAAAAGAATATAGAAGTCATTCAAGGTGACTGGACAAAGACATTTCATGTGAAAAAAGCTGTAGAAAATTTAGTTTTACCACATGATTCTAGAACTATTTATATCGCTGTTCAAGATCAGGTATATGATGGAATACCTCTTACTAGTGATCCAGTTAATAAAGAAATTCCATATCGTACTTACGGATTTGTTGTAGATGATTGGATAAAAACGAAAGAGATTTCAAATCAATTAAAGAGTATATTCGATAAAAATCTTAGGGACAGAGATTTCTACTTTGAAGCTTTAACATTAAACTTGTTGGAAGCAAAGCAAAAGAATGGTTTATTACTTATGGTAAGTATTTTAGTTGGAATCGTCTTCTTTACATTCGCCGCTAGTTTTATTTATTTCCGATTATATACAGATTTGGATCGCGACCAACAGCAATATAAAATGATTTCGAAAATGGGATTAAGTAAAGGTGAGTTGAAAAAAGTTGTAACGAGGCAGTTATTATTAATGTTCTTTTTACCAATTTTCGTTGCAGTGATTCATACTGTAGTTGCTTATATAGCATTACAGCAATTAGTCGATTTTTCTATCATAAATAGCTCTATCGTTATTTTAATTTCATTTATATGTATACAAGTTTTATATTTCTTTATAACCCGTTGGCGTTACCTGCAAAAGCTTTATAAGGTTATGGAGCAATAGAATTTATTAGCTTGTAAGACTACACTAAAGTATGTGGAAAAATGAACTGTATGATGAAAGGAATCGTGATGAAAAGAATATTAACTATTTTTATGTTAACTATAATACTTTTAATAAGCTTTAGTGCATGTTCTAAAAAGGACAACTCATTTCCTGCAAACGGTGTATTAATTATTGGAGATGAAAATAATATTTCACCAATTATTAATCGTTATCAGGAAATTACGGAAGAAAATGAAGTGTTTTCTGTGAAAAAAGGGGAAGTTGGAAATGGAAATGTCTTAATTTTAAATGAATCTACAGCACAAGCATTGATTAAAGAAAAACTTTTTCGAAAACAAGATAATGGCTCCAATTATATTATAGATACGTTACCGAAATTCCCAAAAGAAGGGTCACTATTATTTACAAGTGAAGACGATAAGACTATGAAAAGTATTAAAATAGGAGGGGAAGAGATTCCTGTTACATACGATAGTGATGCCTGGATAGGTAACAATCGTAAATATTCAACGGAATGGTATATGATTGTAGCAAAAAATAGTGTGTATAAAGAAATAAAGGCAAATGAAATGAAAATGCATCTTCTTCATTTGAAAAAATCTCTAGGTGACGAAAAACCTAAAATGTCGACAGATAATACATTGGTTAATGAAAATGTTAAAGTAAAAAAACTAATTAAAGGTTTGGAAGGAAAAGTATCTTTCCAGTTTGTAACGATTGGAGAAAAATCATAAAAAAAGAGTTCGAGGTTGATAGAAACTTTATCACCCCCGAACTCTTTTTAGTTTGTAGACCAATCAAATATTATGCTTTACATTACTTCATTTAATCGAGTCTCGTTTGTTTCCTCAATCGCATTTGAATTTTGAACTGAATTATTTTGGGCTTCTTTTTCTTTACGAGCCTTTTGTAGCATTTCAAGGATGATCCATAAAGGAACACCTTTATCCTTTAACATCTTCCATAAATCTAATTCATTAAATTTATGCTCAGGCTGTTTCATTTCTTTTTCAGATGAACGAATATCAAACTTGATAGGATCATTTACTTTCTTACTTTCCAGTTTAGTAGAAGAGATAGTATTATGCTCAAGAGTAGATGGAGTTATTTTAGTAGGTTGAGATAATGTATGAATATTTGATCCGATTTGCATGCTTTTTCCTCCTTTTCAAGCAATGAGATTAGTTTTCTTATGGTTTTTAAATCTTTTTAACATGAGGAAACTATATCTAATTATAAATTCGAATAAACAGATTTACAAGTTGTATTGTAAAAAGTAAATGTTCACTTGAATTAATATTTATCAACAATTGTATATGTTTTCTATATATACAACGTATATAAAATACTTTACATTATGTTTAAGTTGTTAAAACATTGTGTTAATTTTTAGAAGAAAAATGTAAACGTTTTATTAGGGGGAGAAAGTATGGGGAAGTTATTTTTAAAAATATGTTTTTTCGCATTAGTGACCTTATGTTCATTCGTAGCGAAAATATCATATGCTGAAGAGAGGCAACCAAATAATTATCCTATCATATTGGTGAATGGATTTGCTGGATGGGGTAGAGAAGAAATGCTTGGCGTAAAGTATTGGGGTGGTGTTCATGATATACAGGAAGATTTGAAACGAAATGGTTATACGGTACATACCGCAGCTGTTGGACCTGTTTCTAGTAACTGGGATCGTGCATGTGAATTGTATGCGCAAATTAGCGGTGGCACAGTAGACTATGGTGCCTCGCATGCTGAGAAACATGGACATAATCGTTTTGGCAGAACTTATAGTGGTTTTACGCCGAATTGGAGTGAAACAAATAAAGTTCATTTAGTTGGGCATAGCATGGGTGGACAAACGATTAGAACATTAGTACAGCTATTAAAAGAAGGTAGTTTTGAAGAAAAGAATTATGCGAAAAATCACCCAGACACCAAAATATCACCACTATTTGAAGGCGGAAAATCATATGTTCATAGTGTTACAACATTAGCAACCCCTCACAACGGTACAACACTTGCGGATGGTAGTCTTCTGCTGCCGTTCGTTAAAGATTTACTCATTACAGCTGCGAGCTTTGGAGGAAACAATAATTTATCTTTATATGATTTTAAATTGGATCAATGGGGTATAAAGAAGATTGCTGGAGAGTCCTTTTTCCAATATAGTAATCGTATTCTAAATAGTTCACTTTGGAAAAATACAAAAGATATAAGTCAATGGGATTTAAGTACAGATGGTGCAAAGGAGTTAAATAATTGGGTAAAGACGCAACCGGATGTTTATTACTTATCTTATAGTGGACATGCATCACAAGCAGCACCTATTACAGGTTTACATTTGCCTCATATAACGATGAATAAAGTGTTGATGGGGAATGCATTTTTCTTAGGTTCTTATGCGAGATATGAAGAAAACCGTCCGTTAGTTGATACTTCTTGGTGGCAAAATGATGGTGTAGTAAATACCAATTCTATGATTGCACCAATTTCTAATGTTGCTGTAAATAATCATGAGTCATTACAGGTTGGAAAATGGAATCATATCGAAACGAAAGCGAATTGGGATCATCTCGACATGGTAGGATTAAGTGTTTCAGACTCGTTAGGTTTTTCTAGCATTCAAGAGTTTTATAGAACAATTGCTGAAAAGCTATCACGTTTACCGAAATAAGTAATAATAAAGCGCTCTCGATGGAATTCGAGAGCGCTTTATATTATATTGAAAGAGGGGTTTGGTAGAAAAATATGGGGGGATATTATGAAGATTCAAGTTGTATTATCAGGATACGGAACAGTAGGCAGAGAGTTTATAAAATTATTAAATGAAAAGTATTCATATATATATGAAACATATGGGATTCAATTAGTTGTAAGTGGCGTATTAGGAAGAAATATTGCAATACATAATGAAGACGGCTTATCTCTTCATCATTTATTGATGTATGGTGGCGGTACCGCTGCAATTGAAAAATATTTAGAGTATCATCCGAAGGAACGTGCAACAACTAGCATAAGTGGTACTGTATTGGTAGAATCAACAGTTACAAATCTTAAAGATGGAAATCCAGGGAAACAATATATGAAACAAGCGATTGAGAAACAGATGGATATAGTAGCAATTTCAAAAGGTGCACTCGTTACAAACTGGAGAGAAATAAATGAAGCAGCAAGAGGCGTAAATGTACGAATTCGATATAGCGGTGCAACAGCCGCTGCACTACCGACGCTAGATATCGGACAATTTAGTTTAGCCGGTTGCAGTATTGAAAAAATAGAAGGAATATTAAATGGAACAACTAATTATATTCTTACGAAAATGTATGAGGAAGATATGACATTTGAAGAAGCACTGAAAGAAGCGCAAAATAAAGGAATTGCTGAGACAAACCCTATATTAGATATAAGTGGTTCAGATAGTGCGTGTAAATTGTTACTTTTGACAAACAGCTTAATGGAAACAGAGAAAACACTTACTGATATACATATAAAAGGAATCGAGCACGTTACAAAACAACAAATACAAAATGCTAAGGAACAACATAAAATTATTAAATTAATAGCATCAATATATAAGGATGAGGGTGGCAATGTGAATTTAAATGTTGAACCGTGCGAAATAGAAAAAGATCATCCGTTAGCAAAAGTAAATGGGACCGAAAAAGGAATTACGTTCTTTACAGATACGATGGGACAAGTTACTACAATTGGTGGGGCTTCTAATCCACGAGGCGCTGCAGCTGCAGCTTTAAAAGATGTAATTAACTTATATCGAAAAGACTTGTAAGACCGTACCGCCCTTTATAAAAAATACATATGTCGTGGACCTTTTGTGAATGAAATAAATATGCAAAAATGATTGCAGGGGGTAAGGAATTGTTTAAGGATTTTAAAGTTGTTAAAGATCGTCCCGTTTATATTCAATTGAAAGATTATTTGAAGAAGATGATTATGAAAGGGCACTTGCTCGGGAATCAAAAAATCCCATCAACAAGGGAACTAAGTGAATTACTAAGTGTGAGTAGAAACACTGTACTTGCTGCTTATGCAGATTTAGAGCAAGAAGGACTCATTTATGCAGTTAAAGGAAAAGGGAACTTTGTTGCGAAGGTAGATATATCTAACACTTCGTCTGTTGAAATAGATTGGAAAAATAAACTTAATACAGTGACCGCATTAGCGGATGAATTAGATTTAATGAAACATGGTGTTCGTTGGGAAAAGGGAATGATTGTTTTTAATAGTATAGCCCCGGATGAGAAGCTATTTGATGTTGAAAACTTCAAAAGAGCTTTTCTTACTCGTATGTCCATTGAAGGGGACATCGTATTGAACTACGGATATGCAAAGGGATATAAACCGTTAATGAATTATTTACTTCATTACATGGAAATGAAAGGTGTAGACATTTCGAATAAAGATATTCTAATTACAAATGGATTTACAGAAGGATTGGATATTGTACTTTCTTCTTTATCAAAAAAATCCGGTCGTGTCATTTGTGAGAATCCAACTCACCACGCTGCACTAAAGCTGTTCCGTTTACATGGACTTGAAGTTCATGGGATTGATATGAATGAGGATGGTATTGATACGAATGAAGTTGAAAAAAGCTTACGTGAAAAAGATTTTGATTTTGCTTATTTAATTCCTTCTTATCATAATCCAACCGGTATTGTTACGAGTTCAGAGAAAAGAACGGAATTGATGAGGTTATTCTCGAAATATAAGGTTCCTATTATAGAGGACGGATTTAATGAAGAATTACGTTATTCAGGTTCACATTTAGCTCCCTTATTAACTTTTGCTGGAGCTGGCAATAATGTGATTTATATTAGTAGCTTTTCAAAGGTACTTTTCCCTGGTTTACGTGTAGGTTGGATTATTGCAGATAAAGAGCTGATTCATTATTTAGAAAGCGTAAAAAGAGCAAGAACAATCCACACATCTACGTTAGATCAAGCGGTTCTATTTCAATATTTACATGAGGGATATTTTGAGAAATATTTAAAAAAGGCAAGATCGGTTTATAAGAAAAAATATGAGTTAGCTGTCGGCGCGTGTAATCAGTTCATTCCTTTCAAAAGAATGACTGGAGATGGTGGACTTCATTTATTTATAGAGCTAGAAGAGCATATGAATGCCCGCACACTTTTACAAAAGTGTTATGAGAAAGGCGTTACGTTTTCACCTGGAGATGTTTTTTACTCTGATGGAGAAGGGGCGAACACTTTCCGATTAGGGTTTTCGCGCTTGAAAGAAGAAGAAATAGTTCGGGGAATTAAAATAATTGGTGATACATTAAAAAATGAAATTTGGAGTTGAGAAAATGAAAATCGGTGTTATTATGGGCGGGGTATCGTCTGAAAAACAAGTTTCAATTATGACAGGGAATGAAATGATTGCTCATTTAGATAAAAATAAGTATGAAATAGTCCCAATTACATTAAATGAAAAAATGGATTTAATTGAAAAAGCGAAAGACATTGACTTTGCGTTGCTCGCATTACACGGGAAATATGGAGAAGATGGGACAGTTCAAGGAACACTGGAGAGTTTAGGGATTCCTTATAGCGGAAGTAATATGTTATCTAGTAGTATATGTATGGATAAGAATATTTCGAAAAAGATTTTACGTTATGAAGGTGTAGAAACACCAGATTGGATTGAACTTACAAAAATGGAGGATCTAAAGCTTGATGAGTTAGATAAGTTAGGATTTCCATTAGTGGTAAAACCAAACTCTGGCGGATCGAGTGTCGGGGTGAAAATCGTTTACAATAAAAATGAATTGATCTCAATGCTAGAAACTGTATTTGAATGGGATTCTGAAGTAGTAATTGAGAAGTATATAAAAGGTGATGAAATTACATGTTCCATTCTGGATGGAAAACAGTTACCTATAGTTTCAATTCGACATGCAGCCGAGTTCTTTGACTACAATGCAAAATATGATGATACTAGTACAGTTGAGGAAGTTATCGAACTTCCAGCGGAAATTAATGAACGTGTAAATAAAGCGTCACTGGCTTGTTATAAAGCATTAAAATGTAGTGTTTATGCAAGAGTTGATATGATGGTGAAGGATGGAATTCCATATGTAATGGAAATTAATACATTACCAGGGATGACACAATCAAGTTTATTGCCAAAAAGTGCAGAAGCAGCGGGAATTAGTTATAGCAAACTATTAGATATGATTATTGAAACATCATTAAAAGTTAGAAAAGAAGAAGGGTTTTAAGGGGATTATATAACTAATTCTTTTGACAGTTTCACGAAGTATGCTATGATGAATACATTATAAAAACAAAATATTTATCCACTAGGGGGGCCTTTTATAGGCTGAGATCAAATGTGATTTTGAGACTCTTAGTACCTGATCTGGTTAATGCCAGCGTAGGGAAGTGGGAAAGACGTTGCTATTTAATGAGTAAATAAATACTGTCAATTTCACTTTCTTTACGCCTGTAAAGAAAGTTTTTTTATTTTACAGCTTTAATAATTGTGGATAAATACTTATATTTTATACATTATTGGAGGGATTTAAATGACTTTTTCACAATCATTACGTAAAGAAGTAGATTCAATTTGGGAAGCGAGTTTTAACCATCCTTTTGTAAAAAAACTTGGTGAAGGAACGTTAGATTTAGCTAGTTTTCGCTATTATGTGCTTCAAGATTCATATTATTTGAGTCATTTTGCTAGAGTACAAACTTTAGGAGCTGCAAAAGCTCTTGAATTAGAGACGACAGCTCGTATGGCACATCATGCTCAAAATACATATGAGGCCGAGTTATCTTTACATGAGAATTTTGCTAAAAAGCTAGGGATAACAAAAGAAGAAAAAGATAATTTTATTCCTGCGCCAACTGCATATGCGTATACTTCACATATGTATCGTGCTGCGTATGAAGGGCATTTAGGAGATATCATTGCAGCAATTTTACCTTGCTATTGGTTGTATTACGAAATTGGGGAACGTTTAAAAGAATGTCAGCCGGAAGAGCCAATTTATAACGAATGGATTTCTGCTTATGGATCTGATTGGTTCCGTACGCTAGTTGAAGAACAAATTACACGGTTAGATACTATTGCTGAAAAAGTAACAGAGGCAGACCGCAAGCGTATGAAACAGCATTTTATTATTAGCAGTCAATATGAATATTCATTTTGGGAAATGGCTTATACATTAGAAAAGTGGCCAGTGGATACAGACGTAAAAGACGTAATTGGATAAAGAATAGAAGTAATGTTAGAGATAGGTATGGATCATACCTATCTCTATATTTTTTCTTGTCAAATTTGCGTAAAGTCATTAGTGCTACGGATATGGTGAAATAGAATATCGATAATTTAGCTCATTTAATTGTCTACGCATTAACTGGATAAACTTCTGTCACATTTATTTTACAATTAAAGAACGTAAATGTTGGTGGTATGAAGTTAAATAAGAAAAGAAACCCGAGCTGTTAGCTGTAACGGAGTTGTTTTTTCTTTGCAGGAATTTCTAAGTTAACATGAAGTGCTGTTCATACAATATGCAAATTTGCATATTGTATTTTTTTGAGTTCTTTGTGTGTTAAAATCAAATATAGAGATATGTAAATATAAAGAAGCAAAAGCAGGAATATCCAATGAATTTTGAGAGGTGTTATATGTTTACAAATAAGAAATTAATTCGATTTGGTTTATCGTTGTTTGTATTTTTAGGGATAATTAATTTTACAATCAGCTATTTCCAAACATATCTTGAAACAGCAGCAGATATTAAATGGGTAATTCCAGAAATTTGGAAAACTATTTTACTAGATGTTCCTCAAGGTATACTTGTTCTTTTAGGCGCAATTGCATTATATGATTTCACAAAAGAGGCATCACAAAAAGACGCATCAATCTAAGTGTGTCTTTTTTCAATTAGAAATTTCATAGAGAGCTTTGCTGGAGAAATAGAATAAAAAGCCCTAATTAGGGCTTTTTTCTTTATAGGAATTTCTTAACCGTCATAGAAACCGGTTACTTAGAGGTGTTATAGCAAAGGCATTTACAGTACAAGAAAATCTAAGTGATATATGGAAATATATAGGATTTGTCCGCGTGATTATTGAGAAATTAATTGAGCTTAGTAAGTATGAAGATATGACGCTAGAATTTATATTTTATAATTTCTATTTATAAAAATGAGCCCATAGTAAAAATAGGTATATGAACAAGGTGCATCATCTAGTGATAAGTCATACTTTGTTGGTGTACGTATTGAACTTAGTTTATAGCGCTATTTCTACTTAGATGTAACGAACAGAAATATAGGGAAGCATCAATGAGGTTGTATTTTATAAACGGAGGTTATGAAAATGAATCAGTTTCAACAAGAAATACAAGCGTTAAGCCTTAATGATTACCGATCTGGAAATATTGTCTATTGGGACCAGCAAAATCAATATCCATATTACTATATTGAAGATGCTGCTCGTCGCTGTGGGGGTTGTGGTCGCTGTGGCGGTTGTGGCGGAGGTCGTTGTGGCGGATTCCGTTGTATTGGTTGCTTCGGTTGTTTTGGTTGCGGAGGTTGTGGCGGTTGCTCTAACTGTTTTAATGGTTTTAGTGGTACTACTGATACTACTGGTACTATTATAACGTATGAATATTGATTGCATTTATCCTGCTATTTGCCGGGCAGTAAGACCCTAAAAAAATTCAGCGAGAGCAAAGAGAAGTTAGGTGGCCGGCTGCCCATAAAAGCCCGATGGATGAGGGCTAATTAAAGTTTCACCTTATCAATTAAAAAACATTAGTTTTATATATGTACGTGCCGACAAAGAATATAGTCATTATTAATGGATATATTCAATCATTCAAGTGAAAGAGTAACAATAAGATATATAGGTGTAATCAAGATGTGATGGATAAAGCAATGACTAGATTTAAAATCTAATCATTGTTTTTTTCTTATGGTTTTATCATTAAATATCTGTCTAGTTTGGGCATTGCTTCCTTCTAGCTAATGATTTTATTACAACCGTGTAAGGTTAATGTAATGTTAATCGATAGTAAAATAAGTTGCTTGAGTGTATTTTAAATAAGATTAAAAAGTACTGTTTATCTATAAAATAATTGGGTAAATAATATGTAATTAGGAAGTGTATGAATATGGTTGAACTAAAATCTATTTTCCATTCGTATAAAGTAAAGAGAAAAATAGCTAAAGATTTATACGGAAAAAGAGATGAATTGACACTGTTATTAAATGAATTTAATAATATGAAATGTACAGTAACATCTGAAAAGAAGAAAAATAATATATTATCTCGTTTGCAACTAATTTATCAAAATATAAAATTAGATAAGCAGTATCCTCTATCAGTTTCTTTTGATAGTAAATTATTGGGGCGATTAGAAAAAGAATCTCTACATACTATTGAGGATGGTGTAACATGTCTACATTTAATGTTAGATATGAATTATGAAAAAATAAAACAATATGGGTCGAGTACAAGTAGGTCATTCGTTCCATTATCGCAGTCTTCTATTTGTCTTGCTGATTGTATTTGTTTAACAGGATTTATAGTAGGTTTACTAGGAGTAATTTCATTTGGAGGGTTCATGTTATCTATATGTTCAACTACATAACGCTTGATATTTGTAAAAAGAGCACCGATTTAAGGTGTTCTTTTTTGGTTTTTCTGTAAAGTTATTGTAAATGATAAGTACAATATATTATATATATTATATAATTCAAATGTATTAAATTACGAATACTAAGAGGTGTTGTAGATAATAATTACTTTTAATTTTTAAAAGAGTCGGTTTGATAATGTTTTATGTAGATAGTTTTTACTTTTCTTTTAAATACTTTGTTTAAATGGATTAGATTAAGTAACTTTTGTTCTAGCTTTTTGATAATCAAGACAACTGAAGAAAGGAAAGAATCATTTTATGAAAAAATTAAGGTTGTTAACATTTGAAAATATAGTAGAACCTCTTTTAAATGAAAAGGTATCATTTATATACTTTCCTATTGAATGGCTGGACATCGTAGAGATACATTATAAGACGTTTTTATTAACGAGTAAGTTGAAACGTTTGAATGAAAGACTGTATGATATGTTTTCTGATATATTGTTTATTCAGCATAATCCGTACGTATTAAATGAAAATACACCATGGATTGTATCAAAAGAACCTATTAAACAAGAGCAGCTCAATTATATTTTTCAAAGTTGGTATGAGATTATTCATGATTGGAAACCAAATAAATTAGTAGAGCCACCAAAATATGAATGGCAATCCGATTTGATTTCTAATTTGCCAGTACTACATGATAATGAAACGTATTCTAAGTGGGTGCCCGCTTTAATCTCACATATTTTTTGTGAGCGTCCTATATATTTAGAAAATACAAATGCAGAAGAAATCTATTTTTCTCCTCTTAGATCACAAAATATTTGTGAGGCGATGTCAGGGCCAATAAAAGATGAAAAAACACAAGATTTTTTCTCCTATGTATATCGATTCGAATGCATAACCCGTGGTGGTGAGAACGCTCCATTATTAAATATTTCAATAGGGATTCGGAGATTTTATCAAGAATATAAGATGATAGGTCAAACAAACCTTGATATGACAATGTTTGTTTGACTTTTTTTGATGAAATGCAAACATTTTGCAAACATGAGTTATCCAAAGATACTTTTACCGAAGTTTTTTACAGCTTCTTCTTGCATATTCGGTAGAACATGAGAATAGACACTTAATGTCATTGAAATATCTGTATGACCTAATCGCTCACTGATGATTTTAGGGTTAACTCCTTGTTTCAATAGTAGAGTTGCGTGTGTATGTCTTAAATCATGGAATTTAATTTCTTTTATACCTACTTTGTGTGTCATCCTAATGAAACTTTTTCTGAAATGTGCTCTTTTTATTATTCTTCCAAACTCATTACAATTTATTAAATCTTGATCTAGATAGGCAGAACCAAACCTTAATTTCTCTTTATTGATTAAAATTTTATGTTTTTTTAAGGCTGCTATTGTTTCATTAGGTACAGGAATTGTGCGTTTTGATGAATTTGTTTTTGCAGTTTTTTTGATTTTATTATCATGACCAGATGTTTGATTTATTGTAACAGTATGTTTTTCAAAATCAATGTCCTGCCATCGTAAACCTAGAACTTCTCCCAGACGCATACCTGTAGTTATTGCAAGTAGATACCCAATGTGATATCGTGATTCTTGTGAATGAGCTAAAAACTTTTTTACTTCTTCCTCTGTCCAAGTCTGGATAGGGGTTTTTTCTTTTTTAGGTATCTCAGCAAAATCTGCTGGATTTCGAGAGATAACATTTTGTTTTACGGCAAGGTTTAAAGCGCTCTTTAAAATTCTATGCATAAGAAGAATAGAATTATTTGCAATCCCTTTATCTATCGCAGTCTTATAACATTTTTGAATGTGTATAACATTTAATTTATGGAGCGCAACCATTCCTATACTAGGTATAACATGTTGGTTGATAAATGCCTTATAGCCAGCAAAGGTACTCTTTTCTATGCTCATACTTTTAATTTCTAGCCAATGATTTAGATAATCCTTTAACGTAACTTTAGATGGTTCTATAAAAGTTCCTTCATTCAACTCTGTAATCTTCTTTGCCACATCGGCTTGTGCTTCCTTTTTTGTCTTATATCCAGAAAACCACTTCTGTCTTCTTTTTCCTGTCTCTGGATCAGGACCGATATCAATAACGATACAGTATTTATTTCCTCTTTTTCGAATATGTCCTTTCACTTAAAACACTCCTTCATTTGTTTTGAATCATGTTGTATAAGTCTGGTTGTAATTTTGCTGCTATGAAAATTACATAGGTGGACATATCAGCGATGGATATATTTTACCATATATGAACAGAATTGATTATTTAATATATTGGTTGTTTTTTACAAAAGTTAATTTTATAAAAGAATTTTGTATATTTAAGGAAATATTTTTATTTAAAATATTTTATTTGGAATAGTACATCTTGTATATATCATATTTTGTACAATTAATATTTTCTTAATTAAGAAATGATTTTTATTTGGAGTGAGATATATGGAGAGGAAAAAGAAATGGGAAGGATTAAACTCTAAAAATCTATCTGCTAGTTCACTGGATTCGAGTTTAATAGGACCGACATTGCCACCGATTTCCTCATTTACTCTACCAACGGGAGCAAGTGGAGCAACAGGTCCGACAGGCCCAACGGGAGTAACTGGAATAACAGGCCCAATAGGTCCAACGGGAGCAACTGGAATAACCGGGATAACAGGCCCG